>DATBAY010000432.1:0-21824 GCA_036271295.1 Lacipirellulaceae bacterium
AAACGACCGTTCCCGAGCTACGAACGAGCTGGCGATTATCCTCTCGCAAAACGATCCCGCCGCCCAAAGCCGCCACCGTGCGCCGCTCGTTGACCAGATGCTCCAGAACCCGCGCCTCGAGCGCCCGAAATGCCGGCTCGCCCTCTTCTGCAAAAATCCGAGCGATCGTCTTGCCAGCACGCTCTTCGACGAGATCGTCCGCGTCCACCCATTGATAGTGCAGGCGCGCCGCCAACTCGCACGCCACCGTCGACTTCCCCGTCCCGCGGTACCCAATCAGAAAAACAGGCGAATCATCATCGCGCGTCATAATCGTCCATCCGCGCCATTTCCGCTCTTCCCCAGTCCCCAATCCCCAGTCTCAATACTTCACCGGCCCAATCGCCCGCTTCAAAGTTTCACGCATCAACGGTTCAGGAGCCTCTCGGCCCGTGAACAACAAAAACTGTAACGCGGCCTGCCGAATGAACATCTCGACTCCTGTAACAATTCGGCAGCCATGTGAGCGCGCTTCTTTCAAGAGCAGCGTCGACTCCGGGTTGTAAACCGTGTCGAACACAACCATTGTCGGCTTAAGACTCGATTTGTTGAACGGCGATTCATCCACGTTCGGATGCATACCTACGGGCGTGCAGTTAACGATGATCTCGGCCGGCACGTGCCGCGCCGCCCATTCGATGCACTTCCCACCGAAAGTATCTGCCAGGTACTGCGCGCGTTGTTTCGTGCGACTCGCAATCGTAGCCTTGGCCCCGCGCCGCTGCAGGCCGTACATCACCGCCCGGGCAACTCCACCGGCCCCCAACACCAGAACTTTCTTGTCATGCAGCGGACTTGACTCTCCCGGCGCCGCAGTTCCAACCAGCGCATGCTCCAGGCAATCCATAGCCGCTTTGTAGTCGGTGTTGTAACCCAACACTTCTCTACCTTTGAACAGAACTGTATTTACTGCGCCGATTCCCTTCACCGCCGGGTCGACTTTGGTCAGAAACTTCGCGATCGCCTCCTTGTGCGGAATCGTGACGCTCAGGCCCTTGATGCCGAGGCGTCCCACGTCCTCCACGAACTGTCCCAGCACATCGAACGGCACGCGAAACGGAACGTACACCGCATCGATGCCCGCTTCACTAAACGCAGCGTTGTGAATCTGCGGACTCAGACTGTGTCCCACCGGATCCGCGACCACGCCGTAGACCGCCGAATTCGGGTTGATGTTGTTATGCCGATATACTTTGATCATCTGGTCGTAGCTCAGCTGTCCCGGCGCCAAAGCCCGCTCATGATGGAACGTCGCGTACGTGAAGGGCGCACCGAACTTCGGCCCCAAAATGCGCGACGGCGTGCCGATATCTCCCATGCACATGCCGATGGTCGAACAGTCGCTCTCTTGCATCATCTCCAGCACGCGCAAATTATCGTGCGGCTGATTCGCCATCGTGGCAATCTTCACGATGTCGGCGTCGAGCGCCTTCATCTTATCGTGCACTTCGCGCAGATTATCCGGCGTGTTGCGGAAGTTGTGATAGCTGATAATCCGCTTCGTCTTGCCGAACCGCGGGATTTTTCCGGCGATGTCGTCTTCCAAGTCGACATATTCGACGCCATTCGCAATCGCTTCGCGAAGCATCATTAGGCGGGCGTCTTCGCTGCCCGTGAATTTTCCGCCATCCTGCTCGCGGCGCACGGTGATCACCGTCGCGCACGGCCGATCCTTCAGCAAACGCTGGATATTCACCCGCGAATTAATGTAATCCAGCCGCAGTTCGACGAGCTCCGCCCCCTGCTCCACCAGATGCGCATGCTCGGCCAGCATGTGCTTATGTCGGCTGCGACCAATACTTACACAAATCATTGGGGAGGGATGGAGAGGTCGGAGGTCAGGGGAAAGGAAAAACACGCGGCGGTCATGCGTCGCGGCATGCTCAACCCGCATTCCGCAATCCAGTATTCGCAATCAACATTCGCCGCCCTTCCATTGTGCCCTACCAGCCAATTTTCATCAAATCCGCTTGAATTGCCGGTCCAGGTCTTCTCGAGTAAATACGAGCGCCGTCGGCCGACCGTGCGGGCAGTGATGCTGATCTCGGGCCAAATGCCGCTGCGAAAGGAGCGCATCGACCTCTTCGGCCGTCAGCCGATCGCCGAATTTTACAGCCGCTTTGCACGCGATCATGTGGAGCAGCTCATCAATTAAATCTCGGGCCTCCGGCTGGCGGCCACCCTCCAGCAACTTTTCGATCACATCCCGCAAGACCTCGGCAGGGCTGAGATTCGCGAGCATGGCCGGATAGCTCGAAACCAATACCGTCTCACCGCCAAACGGCTGAATCTCGATACCAAGCTGCGCCAAAACGCTCGCATGCTCGAGCGCCGCGGCCGCTTCGGTTGAAGTCAGGTCCACCGGTTCGGGCACCAACAGCTTCTGCGATTCGAGCGCTCCCGAAAGCACTTTTTCCCGAATCTGCTCGTACAGAATGCGTTCGTGCAGCGCGTGTTGATCGATCACCTCGATCCCGGTGTCCGTCTCAACAACCAAGTACCGGTTGTGCACCTGCAGCGCGTTTTGCGACTCCAGCCATCCGGGGCGTCCCCGCCCGGGCAGATCCGCTCCGGCCTCCGGCGCCGCCCCCTCACCCTTCCCAACTTCAAACGCGTCCACCGGCCTCGTCATTTCCAACGACAATGTCGCAGGCGAATCGATTCGATGCAGCGCGAGCGGCTGGCGATCTGAATTGGCTGCCGAAGGGAAAGCCGCCACGCCAGTTTCCGGCCGATACGACAACTCCTTTTGCCCCACCGACACTTGCCGGCCCAACTGCTCTTTCGCCCAGTTCACTAGTTCACTTGCTTGCTGCTCTACGTCGCGCGCCGCGAAATGTGGAGCGCTCGGCGACGGAGCCGCGCCGCGGGCTTGCAAATCCGTCGTTAGAAACTTGGTGCGCAGCGTCCCGAGCAGCAAGCTATAGAGTCTTCCGGCGTCTTGAAAACGCACTTCCTGCTTCGTCGGATGCACATTCACATCGACCAGGTCCGCCGGCATTTCCAGCCGCAAAAAACAAATCGGTTGGCGACCCGTCAGCATTAATCCGCGGTACGCCTCACCCAGCGCATGTTGCAGCGAACGATCGCGAATCGCACGGCCATTGAGAAACAAATACTGCATGCGGCCTGTGGCTCGACTGTGCATCGGGTTCGCGACGAACCCACGCAGCGAGACGCCATCACTCTCGCTGCCGATCTCGATCAAATCATTTGCCAGCTCATCGCCGAAAAACGCCGCGATCCGTCCACGAACATTATTCACCGGCGGCAGGTCATGGACCGTGCGGCCGTTATGCGACAACGTGAAGTGCACGCCCGGGTGGGCCAATGCCAACCGCGTCACCGCCTCAATCGAATGCCCCATCTCCGTCTGCGGCGACCGCATGAACTTATGCCGCACGGGCGTGTTAAAGAACAGATTGCGGACCTCAATCGTCGTGCCGATCGGACAACCAATCGGCTGAATCGGATTGGCCGCGCCGCCCACGACCTCCAGCTCTGCCCCGCTCTCCGCACCCGCCGGCCGGCTGCGAATGACAAGCCGGCTAACTTCGGCGATCGAGGCCAGCGCTTCGCCGCGAAAGCCGAGCGTCATCACCGAAAATAGATCGTCCGCCGAGCGGATTTTGCTCGTGGCATGACTCGCCACCGCGAGCGGCAACTCCTCCACCGCGATGCCGCAGCCGTTATCAGAGACGCGGATGACGTCGCTGCCCCCCTTTTCAAGCGTGACATCAATCCGCGTCGAGCCGGCATCGACCGAGTTTTCCAGCAGCTCCTTGAGCACACTTGCCGGCCGCTCAATCACCTCGCCCGCAGCGATCTTATTCACCACACTCGGCGATAATTGCTGAATAGTCGGCATGTCGACAATCATCCTGACTCAAATTCCAAAATATCTCACGCAAAGGCGCGAAGGCGCAAAGGAAACAAGAGTTCGCCATAACGACACGACGAGCACGACGAAAAACTATCAGATCTAAGTTCGCCTTTCGTCGTGTCTGCCGTGCCGTCGTGGTTAATATTCCTTTTTCCGATCTTTGCGCCGCTGCACCTCTGCGTGAGATCTTATGAAAGCCCGTATTCCTTAATCTTCCGATACAACGTCCGCTCGCCAATTCCCAGCATGCTCGCCGCTTCTTCGCGATTTCCGCCGGTTACTTTTAACGTCTCGCCGATGAACATTGCTTCAATCTCGTTCATCGATTTACCAACGAGTTGATGCAGACCATCGCTGGCAGTCGTAGCGCCATCCGCCGTATTTTCCCCAGCCGCCGGCGCCAATTCGGATGGCAGATCATCTAAGTCCAGCACTTCATCAATGTCGACGACCACCATACTCTCAATGACATTCCGCAGCTGCCGCACATTCCCAGGCCAGTCAAACGCGAGTAGCCGCCGCCGCGCCGCCGTCGAAATCCCGCGAATCGTCTTCTGATGCCGCTTCGAATGCTCCTTCACGAAATAGTCGACAAGTAGCGGAATGTCTTCACGCCGATCCGCCAGCCGCGGCAAGGTAATAGTTACCACCTTCAATCGATGATACAAATCCTCGCGAAACGACCCGGAAGCAATCGCCTTCTCCAAATCCCGATTCGTGGCCGAAAGAATCCGCACATTCACCTTCACCGGCTCATTCGACCCGACGCGCGTAATCTCGCCGCTCTCGAGCACCCGCAGCAGCTTGATCTGCGTCGGAATCGGCATGTCGCCGACCTCATCCAAAAACAACGTCCCGCCATCGGCATATTCGAACTTGCCCTGCCGATCGTTCGAGGCATCTGTGAACGCCCCGCGAATGTGGCCGAACAATTCGCTCTCCAGAATGTGCTCGCTGAGCGCCGCACAATTGAGCGCGACAAACGGCCGTTTCTTCCGCGGACTATTCTGATGAATCGCCTTCGCCACCAGCTCCTTGCCGGTGCCCGTGTCGCCTTGAATCAGCACGGTCGCGTCCGTCGGCGCAATTCGCTGCAAACGCGAGATCACATCGTGCATGTGCGGGCTGTTGCCGACGACCCCTTCGAACCCGAACCGCTCATCCAGCCGGCGATGCAATTCGGCATTCGCCCGCCGCAAGTATTGGCTCCGCCCCGCGTTTTCGACCACCGCCCGCAGCTGCTTCAAATCCAGCGGCTTGAGCAGATAATTGAACGCGCCGCGCTGCATCGCTTCGACCGCCGATTCAATCGTTCCGTGCCCCGTGACCAAAATTACTTCCGCATCCGGCTGCACCTCGCGGCTTTTCGCCAGCACTTCGAGCCCGCCCACATCCGGCATCTGCAAATCGGTGATTACGATCTCGAACGTGCGCGATTCAAGCACCGCGATCGCTTCCTTGCCGCTCCCCGCCACCGTGCATTCGAACCCGATGCTCCGCAGACTATCGGCCATCGTTTCGGCATGAGCCAAATCATTATCAACGACGAGCACCTGAATCGGGGGTCCGGCACTCGCGGTAGTCGAAGCTTTCACAGGCATGATCCGATGATAAGCGCCGGCATCAGCGGTCGAAAGGGGTTGATTCCCCACGCTTATTCGCCCGGCAATCGGGCCGGCACGGGCAATTCGATCGTAATCTGCGTGCCGCGCCCCACCTCGCTTTGCACACTCATACGTCCACCGAGCGCTTCAATGATCTTTTGCGTCGTCGGCAACCCCAGGCCCGAGCCGCCGGGCTTGGTCGTATAGAACGGCTCAAACATTTGCGACGCCGTGCGAGCGTCCATTCCCACGCCCGTATCGATCAAGTAAACCACAACCTCATTCCGTTCGGCCGCCGTACGCACGACCAGCTGGCCGCCGTCGGGCATCGCCTGCTTGGCATTGATAATCAGGTTCAACATCGCCTGCCGGAAGGCTTCACGATCGAGGAGCACGCGCGGCAATTCGGGATCTAGATACCGCACGATCTCGACGCCGGCCTCGTGCGCCGCCGGCGCGAAGAACTCGAGCACTTCTTCAATTTGCTGATTCAAGTCCGCGGGCGCCAAGTGCACTCGCCGCACCTTGGCGAAGTTCAGGAAGTCATCCAACAGCGATTGCAGCCGCTGGCACTCGCGACGAACCAGCTCCACGCGCTTGAGCGATCGCCGTACGACGGGTGTTTCCGCATCGCCCAAATCCTCGGCCAACAAATCCATGTTGAGCCGAATCGTCGACAGCGGATTCTTAATCTCGTGCGCCAGGCCGCCGGCCAACCGTGCAATCTCCGTGTACTGATCCATCAACCGCTGCACCGTGGCAGCGGAGTCATCCGGCGGCGTTTGCGTGTTGGGAGCAGCACTCACAATTGCATGATACCTGACGGCCATCCACGAAAAAACGCCCGGCAGTAATAACCGCCGGGCGTTCGTGCTGCTAATAAAAAGTCGAACGCATCTTACGCTTCCCCGTCGCCATTCGATTCAGCGTTCGCCATTTCACGCATCGCCGCCTTGCGGCTCAGCTTCACGCGATCCTGCTCATCGACGGCGATCACCTTCACCATCATCGTGTCGCCAACGCGGCACACATCGCCAACGCTCGACACATAGTCGTCCGCGAGCTCGCTGATGTGGCACAACCCGTCCTTGCCAGGCAGGATTTCGACGAACGCGCCAAAGTCCTTCACGCTCGTCACCGTGCCTTCGTAAATGCGTCCAACCTGTACGCTCGCCGTCATCGCTTCGACCCGCCCGAGCGCTCTCTTGACCGAGGCCTCATCGGCGCCCGCAATCGTGACGGTGCCGTCTTCTTCGACATCGATCGTCACTCCGTTATCTTCCTGAATGGCACGAATATTCTTGCCACCCGGACCGATCAGCAAGCCGATCTTTTCCGGATCAATCTTCGTACGGGCCATCCGCGGCGCGGACGGCGAGGTATTCGGCCGCGGCCGAGGAATCGCCGAGAGCATCGTCCGCAAAATCTCAATGCGGGCCTCCCGCGATTGCGCCAGCGTCGCCTTGATGATCTCCTCGCTGATGCCGCGGGTCTTCAGATCAAGTTGAATGCCCGTAATGCCGTTCTGCGTACCGGCTATCTTGAAGTCCATGTCGCCGTAGTGATCTTCATCGCCAATGATGTCGGTGAGCAGCACCCACTTATCGCCATCCTTCACGAGACCAGTCGAAATGCCGGCCACAGGATTCGTAATCGGCACACCAGCCGCCATTAAACCCAGCGTGGCTCCACAAACGCTCGCCATCGAACTCGAGCCATTCGACTCTAAAATGTCCGAAATCACGCGAATCGTGTAGGGAAACTCTTCATGATCCGGTAGCACCGGATTCACACTTCGCTCAGCCAACATACCGTGACCGATCTCACGCCGACCCGGCCCACGAATCGGCCGCACTTCACCCACCGAGAACGACGGGAAGTTGTAATCGAGCATGAACCGCTTCGAGTATTCCTCGAATAGTCCGTCGACGCGCTGCTCATCGCGACCCGTGCCGAGCGCCACGGTGATGAGGGCTTGCGTCTCACCCCGTTGGAACAATGCCGAGCCGTGGACCCGTGGGAACAAATCCACTTCGCAGTAGATGTCTCGCAGCGACTTGTTATCGCGTCCGTCCGGCCGCGTTCCGCTCAAGATCAAATCTCTTACGACATTCTCTTCCAACTTGTGCCACGCCGTTTTGAACGAATCAATCGCCGGCGCGCCCTCGGCCGTCGGGCTCGGTATGATTTCGATCAGCGCTTGCGCTTTTAGCGCCGCAACCGCCTCGGCCCGAGTGTGCTTTCCCTCGGTCCGTTTCGCGTCTTTGAGGCGATCGTAAACGCTGGCCTTGAGCCGATCGTATATTCCATCGTTCGCTGGCGGCACGAAGTCCATCTTCTTCACGCCCACTTTATCCGCTAGCTCTTGCTGTAAGTCGCACAGTTCGCGGACGTACTTTTGCGCCTCGATCAGCGCTTCCATCATCCGATCTTCACGCATTTCGCGCGAAAAACCTTCGATCATCAGCACCGCGTCCCGCGTGCCCGAAACGATCAGATCCAGCTCGCTGGTTTCCAACTCTTCTTGAGTAGGAAATGGAACAAACTTCCCATCCACCAGGCCCAATCGCACGGCCCCCAGGGGACCATGGAACGGCAGCGGCGAAAGGCACAGCGCCGCCGAGGCGCCGTTCATCGCCAGCACGTCACCATCGGTCTGCCGATCGCTAGACATCACGAAGTTCATGATCTGAACCTCGTCCATAAAGCCCTCGGTGAACATCGGCCGAATAGGCCGGTCGATCAGCCGTGCCGTGAGCGTTTCCTTTGTCGTGGGCCGACCTTCGCGCTTCAAAAACCCGCCCGGGAACTTGCCGGCCGCCGCTTGTCGCTCGCGGTAGTCGCATGTCAACGGAAAATAATCCATCCCGGGCCGCGAGGGGCCCGTCGCCACTGCGCTCAGAACTACCGTATCGCCATACTGCACCGTGCAAGCGCCCGAGGCCTGCTTCGCAAGGGCTCCCGTTTCGATCGTGAACAAGTGCTTGCCAATTTGCCGCTCGACTTTGATTCGCTTTAACATTCTTTTCCTTCAATTGATATTCGCGCGCTAGCTCGCGCGCATTTTGAGCGTGTGCGCAGAAAGCATGCCCGTGCAGAGTGCAAACCGGCAAAGTGCGCCAGAGCGGCGTTCGAAGAGTGGGAGACAAGGAGAGAGGGAGAAAAGGAGACGTCTATCCTTGCCGCCGGAACGTCTCCCCTTCTCCCAGTCTCCCCCTCTCCCTCTCTTGCTATTTCCGAATCTCCAGGCGTCGCAACAGATCGAGATACTTCTCGGGATTGATTCGCTTCACATAATCCAGCAAGCGACGGCGACGACTGACCATGCCCAACAACCCACGCCGGCTGGCGTAGTCCTTGCTGTGCAATTTCAAATGATCGGTCATCTGGGCAATCCGACTGGTGAGCAGCGCAATTTGAATCTCAGGCGAGCCAGAATCGTTGGCCCCCCGTCCAAATTCACCCTTCAGTTGTTGTTTCCGCTCTTTGGTAAGTTCCATGACGTTTCCCGTTTTCGCCGGCGCCCAATAAGGTCCGCCGATCGATCTCTCTCTGGTGCGCTGCACACCTTGCCTCGGCTTCGCGCCGGGCTAATCTGCCTAAGCTGACACCAACTCCTACTAGGTCCGCGGCAGCCTTTCTGCCGCTTAACAATGACAATTCTTTTTACAACTCTCGCTGCTTAAACAACTTAGTCTACGGATAAACCCCCTGCTTGCAACCGCAAATTTCCCGGCACCGCGGCCCGGTCCGGTGTTTTTGCTCTGATCCCGGCAAATTCACCCTGTTTAAGTGACTCCAGATGGGATTAACCGCAGAGGCACAGAGATGAAGAGATTCGCCCGCTCACAGCCCATTCATTTTGTTTGAGCGGATGACGATAAGCGCCGAAAGCATCGAGGCGAAAGCCAAGAGGAATAAGGGTGGCTGGGGCAACTCCCCAGATGTTTGCACCGTGCCATTGCCCCAGTTATACCTTCGATCAAGCTGACGAACTCCCTTCGCGCAGCAAATGCTTGACTTTCGAAACGACACCACCTATTCTCGGGGTTCATCGGGGGACACATGCATTTAACTGCGAATACTAGCCGAGCATTCGTCTCGGCAACTCGGGCCAGCTTTTTCCTTTTCTTGGTGTGCGGGTGCGCGGCGATCTATTCGCCCTGCGCCGCAATCGCAGACGATTCAAGTGGCCTCCTCATGGTGGCCAATTCGTATCACAGCACGCTTTCAACACTTGGACTTGGAACGCTTAGCGTGCCGCTCGATTCCGGCACCGTCACGACCACCACGTCGGGTATCATCTTCGCGCCAGTCATTGGCACCACGATCGCCGCGCCCCAGTTAAGTGGCACCACCTCCTACGTGGGCTACATCCAACCCATCGCGCCCGCAGCCACTTTGCAACCCACCTTCAACTACGCCGCTGGCAACTTGACGGCGATTTCCAGTAAAACGGCGTTCATCATCCCGACGACTGCTACGCTCACTCCGTCCCCATCGGAGACGTATATTACGGGTGTCACAATCTCGATGTATTTAAACACTCCCGTCACCTTATTATCCTACACCCGTCACCTTATTATCCTACACCGGAAGTTGGTCGCTCCCAGCCGACTACCAAACTCTCACAAACGGCACCCTCACACTCACCGGCTCGAATTCGTTTACGCTCGGTAATGCGAATTCAATCGACTCGATCGACGGCTCTATCCCGGAACCCGCGACCGGCTTGCTGCTCTTCCTGGCATCGGTCGCCTGGTGCATGCGTCGCACTAGCGCACGCTAATACGCTGAAGTTACGCCGTCAGCAGTTCGATTCATCATCCGACGGATGAGATGAGCACGAGCGACAGTACCTGTAGTTAGGGTCGTCATCGATATCGCCTTCTATGCCGCAACTTGAATGCTCGTCGCTCGTCTCGATCGAACAAATCTAACTACTTCCGGCTCCTTCCGAAAAAATGCACGCCGCTATTCGACGCTAATAATGTTTTGAAAAACTCATCAAATAGCCACAATTTTTGGCCACTACTCATCCACCAAGATTTTTGTTGAATTTGTGCCAACACCTATGGTACGGTCTCTCCACGCTTCATTGCGCGGGCGTCCGCTCTTTGACAATTCAACCAGTACGCTCAAAGCCGAGAATCAACGGGAGCGCTAGAAATGCGCGCCAAGTTATCGCGCAGTTCGAAGCTAGATAATTCAGTACGCGTCGGCGCTTGCCAGTCCCAATATTCGACGAGTTTTGTCCCGCCCGGGATTCGTCGACACTGCATTTGCCGATGCTTTTGCGCGCAACGCGGGACAAAAAGAACGATTTTTGTATTAAAAAATCGTGTTTGGCGTCCGCGACAAAAACAGCGCGCAGTCGCATTCCGATCGCGCTCGGCGCTAAGCAGGCCCCGCGTCAGTGCTACGCAGGCTTCGTGCCGCGGGGAATATCGCGCAGCCGGACGACGTCCCAAGCCAGGCCGACCTTCTCCATCATCCAGATCATGTAATAGGTCACGTCGATTTCGTACCAGCGGTGACCCTGGCTCGCAACGCGTTGATACGCGTGGTGATTGTTG
This sequence comes from Lacipirellulaceae bacterium, assembly GCA_036271295.1. Taxonomy (GTDB): domain Bacteria; phylum Planctomycetota; class Planctomycetia; order Pirellulales; family Lacipirellulaceae; genus JABDGM01. The sequence continues at coordinate 11,103 of DATBAY010000432.1, forward strand.
TGCCAACCTTCGCCGAAGGCGAGCAGACCAACCCACCACAAATTGCGGCTGTCGTCGCTCGTCTCGTATCGGCGTGTGCCCCACATGTGCGTCACCGAGTTGATCATCCAGGTGACGTGGAGCACGTATACCATCCGCACGCCGAGGCCCCACAGGACCATCGACAGGCCGGCGCGCCAGCCGCCGAGGCCGATGCCCGTGCCGAACTCGCCGACGAGGTACAGGAGGACGCCCGTCGCGATGTGCGAAGGCAGAAACAGATGGTGGAGGACCACCATCACTTTGTCCTTCATAATATCGGGTGCGTATTTCTTAACGAGCTCCTTTTGCCACCGCCGGCCGAAGTTCGGCATGAACCACAGCATGTGAGCCCACCAGCCACCGTCGCGCGGCGAATGAGGGTCGCCTTCCTTATCGCTGAAGTGATGATGTTTGCGATGGTTCGCGACCCACGTCAGCGCCGAGCCCTCGCCCGACATACCGCCCAAGAAAGCGAGCAGCCAACGCACAGGCCGATAAGTTTGAAACGCGCCATGTGTCAGGCAACGATGGTAACCCATGCAGACGCCCATCGAGCCCGTCAAAAGAATCAGCACGGCACACGTTACGAGCGCTTGCCAACTGAAATAGAACGGGGCGACCAGCGCGAGCATGTGGACCAGTACGATCCAGATGACGACCGGCCAGTCGATGCCTTGGTTGACGAGTTCAATCACGCCCGCGCCTGGCTCGGCCATCGCTTCGACGGCTGGCTCGACGTGGACAACTTTACCGTTCGAAAAAGGCCGTGAATGGGCCGGATTTTTTGTTGGAGCTAACAAACCGATCGAATCCTGATCGTTCATTTTCTCTAATTCCATACCAGGGTTATCGGTAGCTTTCACCCCTGGGCCGAAAGGCCTTTGATGATAAGCCGTATCAATAGGAGAACAGGCAACTAATGATAGGCGTAACAATCCCTGCCGGCTACCCCAAACGCACGTTTTACCGTGTGTTCGGCGAGGACTCTCCACATGGTATTCGCAGCGGCGGGGCGCTAATTGCCCAACGCTGCCACGGTAGCCGCCGAAGTGACGCTCCCGCCCCGCCAAGTGACAACTTCCATCGGCCTCGCCAGGTGAAGATCGAACCGGACGGTGCCGGTCCGCGGGGTCGGCAAGATGCTTGCCCCCAACTGTTTGTAGGCGTCGCTCGCGGTCTGTATTTCGTCATTCGCGGCCGAGGTCATCACCACCCAATCCGGCGTGCACCAAGCGGCAAACTTCGCCGGCTCGCTGCGCCGGCTGCCATGATGCGGCGCCAGAAGTACGTCGCAATGATAAGGCTCCTCGGCCATGACATCATCGAGTCCGGGCGACTCCAAATCACCCGGCAGCAGAACTCGCCGCCCGTCGTACTCGACGCCGACCGTCACGCTGTTGGCGTTGTCATCGCCCACCACGCCGCGCTTCGGGGGATGCATCACGCTCAGCGACGCGTCTGGCCCGAACTTCAGCCGGTTCCCAGACCAGATCTCGCGAATCGGCACTCCGGCTCGCTCGATCGATTCGCGAAGTGCTGCCACGGCACGCGAACCGCTTCCGCCTGTGGACTCAAACATTACAGGAGACACGTACACGGCGCCGATGCGAAAACGTTCGAGAAGGCCGGGCAGCGCATCGTAGTGATCGGTGTCCGCGTGAGAAAGCACGACGCCATCGATTCGCATAATGCCACGCGACCACAAATACGATGCGATCGTTTGCGTTGCATACTCCGGCGAGCCCATCGAGCCTGCGTCGCACAACATGGTCTCACCGTGCGGCCCTTCCAGCAGGATGCATTCGCCGTGTCCAACCGCCACTACAGAACAGGTCAGGCCGTCGCGCGTCCAACTCCTTGCCATCGGCGGAATCAAACCAACGAGAACCCACACGGCAACCGTTGCCAGCTGCCAACGACGCGGAGCAAGGCGGCGTCCCCAGATCATTGCAATCACCACGCCAAGATAGAAAACCACAACCCACCACCAGGCTGGCCCCGGCATCCAGAAGTGGCCGAATCGCAATGACTCCGCCCACTTCACCAGACCCTCGAGCCACGCCAACGACCAATTGCAAACCGATCCGCACGTCGTGCCGATGACCGGAATGAGCCAACCAACAATCACCATGAAGAATCCGCTCCACATCGCGATTGTAATGAGCGGCCAGACCGCGAAGCTCATCGGGATCGCGATCGGCGAGACGATGTGGAAGGCGAACATCACGAGCGGCGCCGTGACCAACCACACGGCAGCCGATGTAAACAATAAGGCTGTCGCCCAGTCTTTCACGTTAAGGATCAACCGTTCGTGCCAGGGCCGAGCGGAGCGGACAAGCAACTCGAGCGGCTCGCGATACCCCAAGCGACGAAACCAGTTTGTGCTACCGACCCAGATGCATACGGCCACGGCTAAGAAACTCAGTTGCGGGCCCGTGCGAAACAAATCGTTCGGATTAATCAAGAGAACCATGAGAGCTGCGCCGAACAGCGAATTAAAAGCTACGCCTCGACGACCGATCCATATTGCGGCGCAGCCAATCGTGCCCAGGACCGCGGCCCGCATTACTGGCGGCTGCGCTTCGGCAAGAACTGTGTACGCAACGATAATTGCAATGATCACGGACAATCCAACGCGTCGCGGCAACCAGCCTAGTTGCATCATGGCCAAGAGCCCGACGGCCAGAATGGCGACGTTCATGCCAGAAACGACGAGTACATGGATCGTCCCGGTTTCCATATACGGTTGTGTTTCCTCGTACGGCAAGCCTTCACGGGCACCGAGCAAGATTGCGGCGGCCAGCCCCGCGCGCGTCGGGCCGACGAACGAGCGCACTAGCTGCTTCGCGCGGGTGCGAAGATCGTCGATCACATAATGCGGCGACCACACGCTCCCCGCCGATTTTTGTACGATGCATTCTGGCACGGCCGCCCGCAGATGGGTCAACACACCATCTGCCCGCGCGTGTTCCGCAAAATTGAACTCGCCAGGATTAAGTGGCGACGATGGGCGCGAGAGTTTGCCGAAAATTCGGAGCTCGTCACCCGGATGCACGCCGAGTGCGTGGCCTTGGACCGATACCTGGCAAATTCCAGATGCGGGCCGCCAGGTTTTGCCGTCGCGAATGCCTGTAATGCTTACGAGCAGCCGGCTGTGCTCGCCGGCAGGAATTGCGCGGAAAGGCGATCGGGGCGGAGCGGCCACTCGCTCGGCAGATTCGCACGCTGTGGCATCGATACACGCGGGGCGTGGGTCGTCCGTTGCATATCGGGCAACCTCATCGACGCTGAAATTGAACCAACATCGGTGGTGCCACGCGGCACCGGCCAGCGCCGCGGCGATGAGCAAAATCCAGCTGGCGGCGCGGTCTCGGCGGTGGCGCCAGGCGAAGCACCAGGTTGCCAGGCAAGCGGCAGCCGAGAGCCACCAGATCACGAACCAGGCGGATCCGCCGAGCGCCGCGAAACCGGCGTCCAGGAATTGGGGTTGCAGATATCGATCGGCCAACATGCCGGCCGCCACAGCCAGGAGAGCAACAACCAGCGGTTGATACGGCGACCGGTTTCCGCGCAGCGATTTACCGCTACGTGCGGAATAGGCGTGTTCTGGATTGCCGTTGATTGCGATACGGTCGCAGGCCATGCGGCCGATTATACCGTAAGCGCCTTCCCGGCCGCAGACGCACCGAGAGAATCAAATACCGAGTCGACACTGTCGGCGAGGTCGTCGCCGGTGTGCCCGTCGGCAGTCGCGTGGAACTCACTATCGGCGATTTGCGAAGGGCCACTTCCCGACGGTTGGGAGGCGACCCAAGCCAGCAGCGCGGCCTCACTGTCGTTGGTCGCAACGGCGGGTTGCAGGGCTGGCTGCAACGTCTTCAGTGGGAAGGTAAGAGCTGAACCCAAACCAGAACTGAATGCAAGGCTAGTCCCGCCCGCGGTAGCAGCGCCTTGTTCGGCGGACTGCTCGATGAGCGCAGAAGAACCGGCTCCGCTGCCGGGTGTACTGATTGTCACATGGTAGGTGCCCAGGTCGGAACCGTAGCCGTTTACTTCTAAATAGAAGGTGCCGCTCGAGGCAAAGGTCCAATCGATGTGGGAGGCATAACCGGGCCCGCCGTCGTCGTCGAATTTGAGCACCGTGGTGCCATCGGAATCGATCAGCGAGAGCTGGGAGTCGACGAGCGTATCGAGATTGACGTCAATGCTGTAGGTCGAATTCGCGACGGCGCTGAATTTGAACCAGTCTTGATCGATGGGCGTTTCAATTTCGCCGACGGTTGAACTGGGAACCACGATTTGAGTTGCTTCGGCTGCAGAGTTGCCATGGTCGTCGTTCGCAGCCTGGATCCCCAGCGTGTAGGTGCCGGTTAAGGAGCCGGCGCCACGGACCTCGACGTAGTACGTGCCGTCGGTCGAGGCAGCCCAATGAATCTGCGAAGCCAAACCGTTCGAGTTATCATTTTGGGTAATTTGCGTTTGGCCGTCTGTATCGAGCAACCGCAGGACGGTATCGGAAAGCGTGCCGAGGGTCGTTGTGATATCGTACGTTTGCCCAGCGGTGGCGGGGAAGGCAAACCAATCGACGTCGCCAGCGACCTCAATCGTGCCATGTTTCGTCGCCGGTACGGTGGTGATGTTATTGGCCGTGGCCGCGTTGTTGCCAAAGTCATCGACGACCTTGCCGAAGTTATCGCGCCAAACGCTGTAGTCGGCGTTGTCAACGATGCCGTTGCCATCGCCATCGGCGCCTGCAAAGGCACTGCTGACGCTTGTGCCGAGCGTGTGCCGCCACATTAGGTAATCGAGCATATCGACGTTACCGGAGCGATCGAAATCGCCAGGTAACGGTTGGGCCGCGAAGTTAGCGAAATTGACGTTCTTCACATTTCGATGACTGTCTGCGGGCGTGTTGTTGGGGTCATCTGGCCCGAGCACTACAAGCCACTGGCCGGCCGACCAGGTAGATGCTGGAATGCTCGTGGTGGCAGGAGCGATTTGGGTATAACCTTGCGGGGCCTCTTCGCGAATGACGTAGTTGGCCGGGGGCACGTTTTCAAAACTAAAATTCCCGTCGCTATCCGCGGTGCGGAACTCTTCACCGGAGGTAATTTTCAGGGACCAGCTGTTGAGTGTTCCTTCATCGAACTGTTGCGTATCGCGAATTTGGAGGGTCCAAATTCCTGCGGCGTCCTGGCCATCGAAGTCGCTTAAGTGACCCTCGGGCTGCCAAACGCCAGTGTATGGCACATCATTGGCGCTAATCGTTGCGATCGACCGGGCAGCGCTATCGTCGAGCGTTAAATTCTGGAAATTATTGTATTGGCCGCCGACCCCCGAGAAGAGCTCAACGATGCGGCCAGATGGACTGATCAGGAAGGCGTCGAGATCGCCATCAAAGCTGTGCGTAATATCGAGGGTTACTTGGATGCTGAAGACGCTGCCTAGGCCACTGTACTGGATCTGTGAATTGACGGTCGAGAAGTCCGTAATGGCTTTATGAACGTCGGTCGAAGTAAGAGTTGTGGGCGAGGACGCGATATCCCGGATGCCATTGTTGTTGCTATCGATGTAGGCAATCGCGCCACCCACGCCGGGCTCGTTGTCGTCCTTCACACCGTCGCCGTCGAGGTCTTCGAAGATCTGGCCGGAAATGGAGCCTTCCAGCGCGTCAGGGGTCGGGAACCAATTCCCGAAATCGATGCCGGTCACGCTGGCTCCAGAGCGGACCGTGACAGGCGCCGGCGCAAACGATTGCTTCCAGCCATCAGCGGTCTGTTCGTCAGAGAAGTGCTCGCGAACGAAGTATTGGCCGGCGGGCAACTTACTAAACGAATAGTTGCCGTCGGCGTCGGTGATGGCGTAGGGCTCGAGGAACGTGCCGGAGGTCTTCACGGAGATGGACCAATTGACAAGAACGCCGGTATCCCCGCTGGCGTCATCCAGAACGAGCAGTGTCCAAGTTCCTTGGGCGTCCTCGCCGTTGAATGCACTAAGCGTATTAGCACCGACCGTGGGATCGCCCGGAATGTCATGATTGTTCGCTTGTTGAGGACGAAACGTGCCGGTGAAGGGCGCATTGGCAGGTGAGGTGTTCCCGATATCGACCGCAGCACTGTCATCAAATGTTGTGTTCGTGAAGTTCTGCCCGTAGCTGCCGACATTGGCGAAGAGCCGCACGATGGTGCCGCTCGGACTGACGAGCGCCACATGAAGGTCGGCATCGTAGGTGTGATTGATACTGATCGTGACGTCGAGATCATCGATCGTTCCAGAATCTGGAAAGTCGAGTTGGTTTTTTGTTACCGAGCCACCCAAAGTCGTAGCATCCGTGATTGGCTGAGGCACGTGCGGCGCCTGGACGACGACATTCTCATCGGAAGTGGAATTCAACACCCCATCGTTGTTGAGATCCAAATAAACGATCCAACCGGGGAGCGAAGCTTCGCCGGAATCCTGGGTGTGATTTCCGTTGACGTCGTCAAATTTCGTACCAGAAATGCTGCCGACCTTGGTGGTCGTAATCGCGAGGCCGGCCACGGCTGCCGGCAGCCCATCGGCGCCGGCAACGTTGATCGTAATGTGGCCCGTGTCGTCCGAGATCACCAGCAAGGAATAGTTCGATAGCTCCTGGCTGCCGGGCGCGTTGTTGTTAACGATGAAGCTGTTGGGCGAGATGAATTGCGTGAAGGAATAGGTTTGCTGGACCCCATTCCACATGCCCCCAGTGACGGTGACTTGGTTTTCCGCCGTCTGCGAGGAGGACCCAAATACGTATACCTGGTAGACCGTATCAGGCGTCAAATTGTTCCAGGTGAAGTTTAGCGAGTCGCTCTGGGTCGTGATGTAGCCATTCAGGTTATCGAGCGGGATGCCATGCGCAGGCAGTTGGGTGGAGTCGATCGCATGGCTACTGGCGACGGTGGTGATGTTGCCGCCGGTGCTGCTGACCGAAAGTGTGTAAGGCACAAAGCTGCCGGTCTCGCTAACGAGGCCTGAAAGTTCGGCCGGCGCACCGCCGGTGTACTGGTTCCAGTTCGTGGGGCTAAGGCCACCGGGCTTATCAAAGTCGACTCCTACGACCAGGTTCTTACTGATCGTTCCCTTAATGCTGTAATAACCGAGGCTGCCGTAATTGGTGTACCCGTAATCCGAGTTGTCTTGGGGAAGCGCAGCGGCGGTCGGTACCTGGATGATCGTCATGCCCGTCATATCTTTGGGGTCGGGCATTTCATCGTAGTACCCGATCACGCCACCGGGTAAAAGGTAGCGTTGGAGCGGTCCCGGGTGGATGCTGCTACTGTCGGGTAAGGGATTGAGTTTCGACAGCATTGGATCGTCTAGTGCCGCGAGAAACGCCTCATCGGTGCCATCGAGGTAGGTAAGGGGCCTGTCGCCACCTTCGATCGAGACGTAATAAGTGCCCGCCGGCAGAATGAGCTGACTTATCTGCGAATTAAGTAAATTGTTTATGTCGGTGAGGTCGCCGACCGGGTGCAAAGAGACGACGCCGTAAATATCGCCGGTAGTGGCGTCGGTGTACGTCGGTGTATGTGCGGAGTTATCCAATTGAACTTGCCATCCGCCCGTCGGGTCCGTAACAGTCGGGACTGGCGCTCCCGTAAGCGGATCGCTGGTGAAAAACGTATCGGCGACGGTAGCACTACCGGCGGTGAGGCTGCTCAATGGATTGCTTGTTGCGATGAGCGTGCCGTTCGCGGAGTAAAGATTGGCGCGGATATCCAGAGATTCCGGTCCCATATAGTGGGCTAAGTTGACAAACGGGCTTATGTCGAGAGAGACCGCCCCGCCCAAGCCATCGACAGTGAATGAGAAGACGTCCTTGTCGGTGTTCGTCTCGATAACGCCGTCTGCACTGAAATCACCCAAGGCAGGATTCGTTGTGTCCGTCGTGACACCCAAGGCGTCCGCCGTCGCCGTCGTGTTACCGTGATCATCGGCGCGAAAAGTAACGCCATTGTTGGGCGACGTCAGAATTGCGAGTTCATCGGGCGGCGTGTCCGGGCCGTTATTCGCATTGTAGTACGCGCCATTATTCCCTTGGGCGATTGCGGCACTCGTAACGGGCGCACCCATAATTGCGCTCCAGGCGGCCGCCGGCGACCAGAATGGATTGCCCACGGGGTCGAAATCGCTGACGTCGCTTGTAAGAGCCTGACCGGTGAAATAGGTGTCATGCTGGGTAGTGACAGCCCCATGATTGGACAGATTATCGTAGTAGCGATTTTGGCCGTCGGCCTTCAATCCCAGCGAGGCGCCAACGTCAAATGAGGCGCCTAAGCCGAGAGCAGCCGCGGTTGCGATGGGGTCAATCGCGCCCTGGGAATCGGTAACGGTCTCCTGATTTTGAAAAATGAAGGCTGGGAGTTCCGCGCCGACAGACTTAAACGGTTCGAACGCTTTCCCCGCATCGATGGGGCTGCCGCCGTTTGGAACGTACCAATCGTTATTGCTGCCGCCAATGAGCACGCGAATGCCCCAGGAGGCGTCTTGCCCGCCGCTAGAATACAACGCTCCCGGATTGCTCGCGGTGGGATCCTGAGTGGTCACATCGATATCGAACGGGCGGAACAGCTCGGAGACCTCTTCCCAGACGTTCTGAATGATTTGCCACTCGGCATTGAAATTGGTGGGATCGCCGTCCACATCAAACGCGGGCGTAAAGATAGTGGGCGTATTGTAATCCGTGTTCCAGCGAGTACCGGTCGTGTTTTGGCCCACGAAGTCGAGGTAAACCGTCTTCAAGTCGGTGCGCGTGCTATAGCCCGGTAAGCTGTGCAGCAGGAACGTATCTGCCTGAACGCCGGACGCGATCGGCGCCGTAACGGCCAGCATGCAGCGTTCTTCAAGACGCTCGACCCAATACGGAGAGTGTTGAGAAAGACGCTTTTCCCGCGTGCGCTTTTTCTTTGACCGCGAGACACTGCCAGAAGACTGCAAGCCTAGATACCGACGTCGAATCATAGAAACCCCGACTGCCCCGAGACTGTTCCCACCTGATCTGCAATTCCGCCAAGATTAGCCCCCAGTTTAGCTGGGAAATACAGCACCTGCAAGAAAATTGGAGCTTGGAGCGGTGCGTGCTGAGGAAGATAGACAGCGCCCGTGATTGTGTCCGCATGAGCATTTCCCGCGGGAAAATGCAAAGGAATTCGATCTCGGGGAACGTGTGACAACTCGCCGCAGAACCGGCCGCCGTGGCTTTGTGCTCGCGTGGGACACTAACGCAGACCAGGCCGCAGCGAACCTGGCCAGATCGGCATCCGTATCGGAGAGCATTCCGGCGAGTTTGATGCGCAAGGTTCGAATGAATGATGCTTGGTTCTGTGCGCCTGCCCATCGAGGCTGATATACTCGCCGCTCCTTCGAACTTAGTGCTGGCCACCACGTCCGGGTGGCCATTTTAAGATGGAGCTATTAATGCGGAAACTGAATGTTTGCACCGTCGCCTTATTGGGTTCGCTGACGGTGTCGTTGGGAGCCACGGCCGCCACTAGCGGCAGATCTGACGCGCAGGCCGGCGCGATGAAAGGCATTCCCCTGATCCCGCGCGAGGTGCTGTTTGGCAATCCCCAACGAGCCCAGGCGCGGTTGAGCCATGACGGCAAGTGGATCAGCTACCAAGCGCCCGTGAAAGGCGTGCTCAATGTGTGGGTGGCGCCGGTTGATGATCTCAAACAAGCGAAGGCCATTACGGACGAGAAAGTCCGTCCCATCCCGAGCTACGAATGGGCGTACGACAACAAACACATCCTGTACATCCAAGACAAGAACGGCGACGAAAACTTCCACTTGTACGCTACCGACGTAGCGACGGGAGATACAAAAGACCTGACGCCGATCGAAGGTGTGCGGGCTGAACTAGAAGGCGTCAGTGAAAAGTTCCCGGATGACGTGCTCGTTGGCCTGAATGATCGCGATCCGCGGTATCACGACATTTGGCGGATCAATATCGAGACCGGCAAGAAGGAACTATTGCAAAAGAACTCGGGTGTCGCAGGCTATGTGACGGATGATGATTTCAAAGTTCGCATGGCGATGGATTACACACCGCTCGGCGGGCAAATTCTGCGCGTGCCGGAAAAAGACGGCGACACCAGCACTTGGAAGGATTTTCTCGAATTCAGCCCCGAAGATGCGATGACCAGCGGGCCCGCAGGTTTCGACAAGACGGGCCAGACGCTGTATCTGCAGGATAGCCGCAACCGCAACACGAGTGGGCTGTTCGCGATGGATCTCAAGACGGGCGAGACGAAACTTATTGCCGAGGATCCGAAAACGGACGTCGGCGGCGTGCTCACGCACCCGACGGAGAAAAACATCCAGGCCGTGTCGTTCACTTACGGCCGGACCGAGTGGAAAGTGCTCGACAAGGCGATTCAGCCGGACATCGATTTTCTCAAGAAGTTCAAAGACGGTGAGTTTCTCGTGACGAGCCGCACGCTGGATGACTCGCAATGGACGGTGGCCTACATCCTCGACAACGGCCCGGTGAAGTTTTATCGGTATATCCGCAAGCCCGAACGGAAGATGGTTTTTCTGTTCAATAACCGTGATGACCTGGAAAAATATCCGCTGGTGAAGATGCATGATCGTGTGATCAAGACGCGCGATGGGCTCGATCTTGTTTGCTATCTATCGTTGCCGCCGGGTACCGATACCGACGAGGATGGAATCCCC
>DATBAY010000433.1:0-6260 GCA_036271295.1 Lacipirellulaceae bacterium
ATGCCGTCGACCGCCTGCCTCGTGCAAGGCCGATTGGGCGCCGATCGCGCTTTGGGCTTCGATATCGTAAACGCCTGTGCGGGTTTCGTGTTCGCATTCGACGCCGCCACTCGATATCTGCAAAACCGCGAATTCCGAAACGCGCTCGTCATCGGCGTCGACCGCGGCAGCCGGCTCGTTAACCCACGCCACCGCGGCACGAGCGTTTTCTTTGGCGACGGGGCTGGCGCCGTCGTCATCAGCAATCGCGGCAGTGGTCGGGTGCTCGCGTCGAAGCTTCATTCGCAAGGAACGAGCGAGCCTCTCTCAGTGCCCGTGGGCGGCGAAATGTCGATGGACGGCAAAGCGGTCTGGAACTTCGCCACCGAGGTCCTGCCTTCCACCGTGCGTGAACTTTGCGAAGAAGCCAATGTCTCCGTAGACGAGATTTCATTACTTGTCCCACATCAGGCGAACCGCAACATCCTAGCCGCCTCGGCCGACGCCCTCGGACTGCCGTTCGATCGCGTCGTGGTCAATATCGATCGTTACGGCAACACGTTGGCCGGCAGTATTCCGATCGCTCTCGATGAGGCCCTCGCCGCGGGCCGCGTCCAGCCGGGTGATAAAGTCGCGCTCGTCGGCTTCGGCGCCGGCTTAGCCTGGGGCGGCATTCTCGTTCAGGTCTAATCCGTTTTAATCAGGTTCTTCGTCGCCAGCACCCACGCGATTGAATTTACAAAACAACGTACGCTTCATTTTTAGAGAGTCGTCTATGAGCACTTCCGCCGCAGTCTCGCGACCTGGTTTCTTTCAGCGGTTAAACGCATTCCGCGAACGCCATGGATCCACAAGTGCCATTTACAAAGCTTTCGATGTCGTTTTGCAGAAGGCCTTTCGCACGTCGGTCCACCACGTAGTCTGGCTAGAGCACAATGCGGTCGAAAGCGTAACCGCGACCGACCCGCGATTCGTCTTCCGTTTTCTTACCGCGGATGAAGTCGAGCAATTCGCTCAGGATCCGTCCTACTATCTCTCGCCAACCCTGGCAGGCGCCATTCGCCGCGGCGAAGAGCTGTGTTTCGGCGCTTTGGCTGGCGATCGGCTCGCGGCGTTCGGTTGCTACACAGTGGGTTATGTGAATCCCCAGCAAGCGGCCGGCGCGGCGATTTCGTTCCCGCCGGATGTGGCGTATATGTCCTTCGGGTTGACCCATCCCGATTTCCGCGGCTACCGTCTCCACGGCCTGCATATGGGCCTCGCCCTCCAAGAACTTGCGAAGCGAGGCATCACGAAGCTGGTCTCCATCGTATCGTGGACGAATCTCGCATCTCTGAAAAGCTGCCAACGGCTCGGCTATACAAGCATTGGTAAAATGGTGACCATCGGCGGCCGCAAACACGCAGTCGGCTTTTATCCACAAGCCGCCAGTCGCTTGGGCGTTCGCTTCGGTCGCAAAGCCAAACGCACGAATTCGTAACGAGCTCCCGCCGATTGCTATAGCGCTACTTAACCGTCGAAGGTGGCCGGCGGTGCTTCGTCGCGTGCTCGTACGCCGCCGCCATCTCCAATAGCTTTTTGTCGTCCCACGACTTGCCTAACAGCGAAATCCCCATCGGGAACCGCCCTCCGAAGAACCCGCCCGGCACGGTCACTTGCGGCAAACCGGTGAGCGCGCTTTCTTCGCACGTTCCCGGCTCTGATCCATAACGCACGAGACCGCCCTCATGCGTATGAGGTCGCGCAACGTTCGCCGGGTAGAGCAGAGCATCTGCCTGCTTCTCGTTCATCAAGTCGACGAACAGTTGCCGAAACGCTTCGCGTCCTGACATAAACTTCCGCGTCGCCTCTTCAAATGCGGTCCCGGAAGGCACCGGCTTAAGCGCCGTTTCAAACCGCTTCACGCTCGCCGGCGCAAGTTTGCCCGACGCAAGCAAGTCTTCAATCGTCAACACCTTATCGCCATCTTTGGCGCCGCGAGACAGGTAGGCCATCCACGCCGCTCGCAATGCGCCCGGCGCACTGCCGCGAGCCGCCTTAAATTTGGCGTCATAGTCCGGAATCGAAACATCGATTACACTCGCCCCCGCTTCTTCGAACTCTTTGATCACGCGCTCCATCTCACCCGCCACCTCTCTTTCGCCCGTTACGCCAACGAATCGTTGCCGCAAAACGCCGATCCGCCGGCCTTTTAGCGTCGCCTGATCCAGTCCCTCGGCGAACGACCCATGAATGTGCGAGTCCGCATCCGCCGTCGCTGCATCCTCCGGGTCCGATCCCGCCACGAGATCCACTGCCATCGCGACATCGCGCACCGATTTGCCCATCGGACCAACCGCATCGTTATACGGATTGAGCGGCATTACGCCGGCCCGGCTCACTAAACCGCGCGTGACACGAATCGTCGCCAGCGAAGCAAAACCCGAGGGGTTCGACAGCGAGTTGCACGTATCCGTACCAAAGCCCAACGCCGCGAGGCTAGTTGAAACGGCCGTCGCGCTGCCGCCGCTCGACCCGGCGGTGCTGAGCGATGGGTTATACGCGTTCCCAATCGTCCCGCCCACCGTGCTGATGCCGAAATCGCCAAACGGAAACTCATCGAGGTTCGCCTTGCCGAGAATGACCGCGCCCCCTTTCCGCATGCCGGCCGCCACGCGCGAATCAAGCCGCGGCTCGTGATCTACAAGCGCTCGCGAACCGCCCGTCGTTGGCAACCCCAGAACATCTATGTTGTCCTTAAAGATAATTGGCACGCCGTGAAACGCGCTCCGCACTTTTCCCGCAATGCGCTCCCCATCCAGCTCCCGGGCCTCAGCGATCGACTTCGGATTAAGAGCAAGGATCGCCCTAAAGTGTGGCCCGTTTCGATCGAACATCGCGGCCCGGGTGAGATACTCGCGGGTAATATCCTCCGACGTAACGTGGCCGCGCGTCATCGCTTCCTGAAGCTGGGATACTGTCTTCTCAAAAACGCTAAACGGCTGCGCTTTCGCTTTGTCGGGCAAATCCCAATTCGCAATTTGCGATAATTGCAGCCGCGTGAGCCGCCGCAAATCTGGCTCATGAACCAGCTTTTGCGCGATTTCCGTTACCCGCGCAATTTCCGACCCGGCTGCCGGAACGTGCGCATCTTTCCCCGCGTACGGCGCATCATAGTTCGGAATCACTAACCCATCGCGCACCTTAATTGGAAAACCACCGCGCGGATCGTAGACCTCACTTTTACCTTTGACGACAAACGTCATTAGCGCTGCCGTCTGCCCCGGTTTCAGAGTCAATTTGAACACATAGCCGATATGCGCCGGATCAAAACCAGGCCAATGGTCGACGAAAGGATCCGCATACATATCGCCGATGCGTGTGAAAATCCCGGGGCGATTCGAACCAATGACATGTGCCGACGGTCCATGCCCCGATGGTCCCTTCATCGGGTCGGAAACATCCTGCGCGTTTTGCATTACCGTGACGAATGTATCCGAGTCGTCGATCTTCTGATCACCGCTGGATGTCGTCGCAACGGCCGCTTTGCCACCATCCTCGTACGCCCCAACGGCGCCGCCCCAAGCCACCTCAATCGTCCGGCCTTCCTCCGAAACGTTAGTGAACGTATCGAGGTACCGCAGGTAATCCGTATCTTTCGGCGCGAAGATAGCCCGCGACACGACGACATCTTGAACCAAAAGCGGCGTGATCGAATCAAACCGCTCGCCGCCGTCGAACGCTAGCCCGAAGCCGTGCAAATACTGGTTCGTTGCGAGCAGCTTGCCGTCCGGTCCCTGAACCTGCAGCTTGAGGTACCCGAAGCCGTTGAATGGGTTCGACCGCCCGCCCGTGGCGATGCCGCCGCTATCCTGCGCCCACGCCGAAGTATCTTGAACGTCCCAGAATTGACCGTCTGCAGAGGGTAGTGGCGTTACCGCGCGGACCGGCGTCCCGGCTGCAATGGCGATCACCGCGACTAATAGCTTGACCCTAAGAGGTGAACTCAAGCGACGACTCCTAAAACCGACTGACAAGAATCTTCTATTCGCACCGCGGCCCCAATTTCCCCAGTCGAGAACCTAGCACGGGCGCCGCGCGCCTGCCAGCCAGCGTCCTCAGCCTCGACGCGGAATTACCAGTCGCCAAAGTATTTAGCCAAAAATTACTGGCGGCTCTGGACGATCCTGCGACCCAAGGTGAGAATCCCCACGTGCTCACCTCCATAAAACATCTACTCTGGCGGCTTCTCGCGACTCCTTACCATCCGGATCCCGCGCTCCAGTCGTTTGTCACACGGGCCCAAACGCAGGAAAACGCCAACGCACAAGTAACCGTTGCGGTCCTCGATGCCATCGAAGCCCACAAACTCTTCGGCGTGTCGCTCGCCAAACGCGGCATTCAACCCGTCCACTTGAAAATCGTCAATCGCTCCGACCGCTTGATCCGGCTCCTGCTCGTGCGCATCGATCCAAACTACTACACGCCTCTCGAAGCAGCCGCTGCCAATCATTTCTCAATCCTTAAGCGGCTCTCGACTTGGGGCATCTTCGGCTGGCTTTTTCTTCCGCTGCTGCCCCTGCTGCTGCTCATCCCCATCAAGTTGGTGACCGCCTACCGCGCCAACCGCCGAATGGATGACTACTTCCGTTCGGAGGCATTCCACCTTCGCCCTATCCCGCCAGGCGGCACTGCCGAGGGATTCGTGTTCACCTCGTTCGATGCCGGCACGAAAATCGTTAACGTCTGCCTCCACTCGACAGACGACCTATGGAATTCCGATACGGGGCAAATCGACGCCCACGGCACATGGGACGCCGACAATGAGTTCACCTTCTCCGTACCCGTTCCAGGCATCGCCGCGGATTATCTCCGCCGCGATTTTGAAGCCTTGGAACCCGTCGGCTCGCTCGTCGATTGCGACCTGCCGGAACTGACGAAACGACTGACCGCGATGCCTCCCGCCACGACAAACTCAAAGGCAACGCGCTCCGGCGACCCGGTGAATCTGATCGTTGTCGGCGAATTCGAAGCTCTCATCGGCGCGTTTGCAGCGCGGTGGGACGAAAGTGAAATCATCCGCTTCAGCACCTGCTGGAAAACGATGCGGTCGTTCTTGCTAGGTTCGCAATATCGCTATTCGCCGGTAAGTGCCTTGTACTTATTCGGGCGTAGCCAAGACATTGCTCTCCAACGCAGCCGTCGGTCAATCAATGAACGACTTCATCTCCGGCTGTGGCTTACGCCACTTAAGTTTCAAGAGAAGAGCGTCTGGGTCGGGCAGATAAGTCGCGATATCGGGGTGAGGTTCACCACGAAAACGTGGAACCTGACAACGCACCGTGTCGACCCCGATGTCGACGAAGCCCGCGACTATGTAGTTGAAGATCTGCTACATGCCGAGCGCGTGCAGGGTACAGGTTATGTCGATGGCGTTGGCGCCTGCGAGCCTTCGGCGCCGCGCCACAATCTTACCGGCGATCCGTACTTTTCCGATGGCAAACGGGCGGTCATCGTGCTCTCGACGTCGCGCGTCGAACCGCGATTTGTCGCACTCTCGTAAATACTCCATCAAAATCAAACGTCGCGTCAGTCCTTTTCCGGCGTCTTCACATGAAATTCGCGCTGCGTGCAAAGCACCGCGGCGACGCCCGTGCAAACCACGCTCGCGATGCTCAGCACCAGCACGCAACTCCACAGCCGCGGGTGCTCAGCAAGCTGCGGGTCGTTCACCACATCCAGCATCCACACATCGGCGGCAACGTCGGTCTTGTCACCATTCGGCCACGTCGCAGCGAAATCCAGCGTGCGGAACGCCATAATTCGTGTGTAATAAATCACCGTCCCCATCCGCACACTCAAGGGCAAATTCGCCAATAGCCCTTCCACAATGACGGTATACAACACGCCGATCACAAGGCTGCGCTTCGCCAGTAGGCCGACCAGTCCGAAAATGCTGCAGTACGTGACCACAGCGAGCGATTGAATGGCCGCGGTCTTAAAGCAACGGTGAGCCACGTCGGCCCAAGGAACGTTGCTTCGCGCATAGATAGCCACATACGTAAGAACCGTAAGCAACAGCACGAGCACAACCGTGGTTGTCCAGGTGGCGATCATCTTGACGATATACAGCAACCATTTCGGCAACGGTCGAACGAGTAAATACGTAATAGTCTGATCTTCCTGCTCGTCTTGAATAATGCCCGACGCGTACAGCAGCGCAATAAGTGGCAGGAGTGCTTGGGGGATCAATACCCAGGACAACAGAAAGTCCAAAAATACGCCCGGCGCCTTAGCCCGCG
>DATBAY010000434.1:0-3020 GCA_036271295.1 Lacipirellulaceae bacterium
ATCAGCTTAAACTAAAATAAATTACCGATATGGGAGTTCCAAAACGCAAGATGTCCAAGATGCGGCTGCGCACGCGCAAAGCCGCCAACCGCTTTCACGTCGCCGCGCTCAGCAAGTGCGGCCAGTGTGGCAGCTCGATTCCGTCGCATCGGGCCTGCCCTTCGTGCGGCTATTACAAAGGCCGCCAGGTCCTCACCATCGAGGCCCTTTAACCTGCAGCTTTCGGTGACAGCCGCCCCTCATTTGCGAGTGGGCGGCTGCTTCTTTTTACACTTGCACAAAGGTTTTTCCGCGCACGAAATGCGCCCATGAAGATTGTGCTCGATGCCATGGGCCATGATAAGGGCCCGGCTCCGCTCGTCGAAGGTGTCGTCCTGGCGCTTCGTGAGTTCCCGCAAATCTCGAAGCTTTTTCTTACCGGCGACACCACCGAGCTCGAAAGGCTGCTTAAGTCGCACGGCTGTAACGATTCGCGGATCGAAATCGTGCACAGCACCCAGGTCGTGGAAATGCACGACAGCGGCATTGATGCGGTGCGCAAGAAGAAGGATTCTTCGGTCAGCCGGGCCGTAGACCTGGTCAAATCAGGAGCCGCGGAGGCCGTGGTCAGTGCCGGCAACACCGGCGCAGCCGTCGCCGCCTGCACGATCAAGCTGCGCATGCTCCCGGGAATCGAGCGGCCGGCTATCGCCGCGCGAATGCCCACCGAGACCGGTCATTTCGTGCTCTGCGACGCCGGCGCCAACCCCGACCCTACCCCACAGCAGCTCGAGGACAATGCCTTCATGGCAGTCACCTATTGCGAGCATGTCCTCGAAAAGCCCAATCCGAAAGTCGGGCTGCTCTCCAATGGCACGGAGGAATTCAAGGGCGACACCCTCACCCTCGCCACCCACGCCCTGCTCAAGAACAGCGGTCTGAATTTTCACGGCAATGTCGAAGGCCACGATCTTTTCGAAGGCACCGTGGATGTGGTCGTCGCCGATGGCTTCACCGGAAATGTCGTGCTGAAAACCAGCGAAGCCCTGGCCAAAAGCATTTTCCGTCTGCTCAAGCGCGAGTTGCTCTCCAACCCCATTCGCAAGGTCGGCGCCATGATTTGCAAGCCGGCCTTCCGTGCAGTCGACGCCGTCACGAATGCCGACGAATACGGCGGCAGCCCTTTGCTTGGAATCGATGGCATCTGCATCATCGCCCACGGCGGCAGTTCCCCGAGGGCGGTGAAAAACGCTCTCCGCGCCGCCTGTTCTTCCATTCAGCACAAACTCAACCCGCATATCGTTGAGGCTGTGCAACGCTCCCATGATTCAACCCCGAACGCGCCCCAACCAGCCTAAGCGAACCGTCTCCATCATCGGCACCGGGAGTTATCTCCCCGAAAAGGTGCTCACCAACCAGGAACTCGAAAAGATGGTCGAGACGAGTGATGAATGGATCGTCACCCGCACCGGCATTAGCGAACGGCGGATTGCTGCAGAAGGCGAACACACCAGCGACCTCGCCGCCAAGGCCGCCCAGAGCGCGCTCGAAAATGCCGGCATCTCCGCGGAAGAAATCGATCTCATTCTCGTGGCAACCGTCACGCCGGACATGTTTTTTCCGAGCACCGCGTGTTTCGTGCAGGCGAAAATCGGAGCGAAGAATGCCGCTTGCTTCGATGTCAGCGCTGCCTGCTCCGGATTTCTCTACGCCATCGAGATTGCGCAACAATTCATCACCTCGCACACCTACGACACCATCCTCGTCGTCGGCGCCGACAAACTCAGCTCGATCATCGACTGGACCGATCGGAATACTTGCGTGCTCTTTGGCGATGGCGCCGGCGCGGCAGTCTTGCGGCATCGCGGCGGCGGGCATGGCGTCATCAGCACCTTCATGGCCAGCGACGGCGGCCTCAGCGATATTCTCTACATTCCCGGCGGCGGTTCGCGTTTCCCGATCAACAAGGAAAATGCCGATACCCGTCTCAATTGCATCAAGATGAACGGCAAGGAGACGTACAAGCATGCGGTCATTTCCATGCTCGACGCGACCCATAAGGTCCTGGCCGATGCCAACCTCGACCCCGAAGACCTGGCGTGCGTCATCCCCCACCAGGCAAATCTGCGCATCATCGAAGCCATCGCCGATCGCATGAAGCTGCCGATCGAGCGTTTCGTCGTGAATCTCGACCGCTACGGCAATACCAGCGCCGCCGCCGTGGCCATCGCCCTCGACGAAGCCAATCGCACCGGCCGCATGAAAGTCGGTGACTATGTGCTGCTCGTCGTTTTCGGCGGCGGGCTTACTTGGGCGAGTTCGGTGATTCAGTGGTAAGGTCGGGGAATGCTCATCGATACCCACGCGCATCTCGATTTTCCTGATTTCGCCAATGATTTCGACGGAGTGCTCGCGCGGGCGGCAGCCGCCGGTATCCAGCGCATCGTTACCATCGGCACCACCGTCGAAGGCAGCCGCCAGGCCGTAGCGCTCGCGGAGAAATATCCGCAAATCTATGCCGTCATCGGGGTTCACCCAAACTCCGCTGTCGAAGCCGAGGATAACTTCATCGACGAATTGCGAACGCTGGCGAAGAGTCCGCGCGTCGTTGCGATCGGTGAAGCCGGCCTCGACTACTATCGACTCCCGAGCAAACAACTTCTCGCCGCGAAGGACGCCGTGCTTTCCGAAATGCTCTGGGCGGATCCCAATGAACCGGTGGCGGCCATTCGCGACGGCGCGATCAAGACCGCCCAGGCTGCCGTCTTCGAGCAGCAACTTGATCTGGCGGTCGAACTCGGTCTCAACATCGTCATTCACGAACGGGATGCGTGGGACGACACCATCGCGTTGTTGCGGCCATATACCGGCAAACTCCGCGCTGTCTTTCATTGCTTCGGCAAATCACCGGCACACGCCAAAGTGCTTTTGGACATGGGCCACATGGTTTCCTTCACCGGTATTGTCACCTTCAAGAATGCCGCTGAGGCCCAGGAAACCGCACGAACGATCCCCGACCATTCGTTCATGTTCGAAACGGA
>DATBAY010000435.1:0-9160 GCA_036271295.1 Lacipirellulaceae bacterium
ACGTCGAAATCGAACGGAGCCTCCGCTTCGACGACGAGAATACTGTCCGGGGGGGCTGCCTTTCTTACTCGCCCGAGCAGGTCGAGCATTTCGGCCTCGCGTTCTATGTAGAACGCATAGGGTGGGCTGCAGAAAATCAGCCAGGGCAGGGCGGTAGGCAGGTTAGGTAGGTCTCGCTTCGCCCACAGGAACGCACTGGTCGTGATCAATTCGCTGCGGGCTTCGACGCCAAGCGTGCGGATGTTTTCCTCGATAACCCGGGCCGTGGGGACGTGCTTTTCGATGAACGTGGCACTGGGCGCGCCGCGGCTCAGAGCCTCCAAGCCCAGGGCCCCCGTGCCGGCGAACAGATCGATCGCGTGCCGGCCGTCGCAACCGGTGCTAATGAGGTTGAAGATCGCCTCGCGGGTGCGATGCTTCATTGGCCGAACGGTCGGGTCGCCGTGATAATTCAGACGTCGGCCCCGAAAGTGGCCGCCAATGATGCGTACCTCGGGATCGCGATCACTTGTCGCGCGGGCGGATTCGGCTTGATTGCGTTTTCGGGGCAATTCGGTGCTCGGTTGTAGCGTGCTGGTCGACCGCGGCGTGCATCTGTTATCGTGTGTGGAATGAATTGAGTCCAGGATTATAAGAACCACGGGCGACGTATGTTGCGTATTTTTCGAACTTTTATTTATTTTAGTGTCGTCCTACTAACCGTTTGCGCAGTGAACCAAGCGGCCCGGGGGGAGGAAAAGCCAGCCGCGGCAGCGAGCCCGGAGGTAAAGCAGGCGCAGGCCGCCTTCAACGCGAAGTTCGAAGCGTACAAGACCGCCGTCCGAGAGATTGAAAAAACTCAGGCGGACTTTCAAACGGCCGACGAGGCGACACAGAAAAAACTCAACGAGCAAATCACCGGGCAAGTGGCGCACACGCAATCGATCGTGAACGCGATGGTCGAGGCGGCGGAAGCTTACTACCGGGCGTCGCCGAATACCGACCCGCAAGTCACGCAAGTGCTGGAAGCGGTGGCCAAACACTACATCGTCGGCCGGCAAGTTGGCGCTGGCGAACCCTCGCACTCTGACCAGGGCGACATTTATTACCCGATGGACGGTGGTGACCAGTACGAACGCGGGCTGCCGATCGTGAAATTACTGATCGAGGGCAAGGACCCCAACACAGAGCTGTATGTGTGGGGGTTCCTGTGTGCGTACATGACGAATGACTTTGACCTGGCAGAAACGTATCTCAACAAAGCGAAAGAAACTGGCGCGATCGACGCAATTGACGTGGCCGCATCGCGCAACGATCGCCAGGATTCCCAGGGGGGCGCGACAAAGAATTTGGCGCAACTCCTCCGGATGAGTGTTGCGAATTTCGATGATTATCGAATTCTTTGGAAGAAAGAGGCGGAGATTCGCGCGGCGGAAGCGAAGGCCGATGACTTGCCGCGCGTAAAGCTCACGACGACCAAGGGAGAGATCGTCGTCGAGCTGTTTGAAAACGAAGCGCCTCAAACGGTGGCTAATTTCCTGACACTCGTGAAACAGGGCTGGTACGACGGCAGCCCGTTTCACCGGGTGCTGCCATATTTCATGGCTCAGGGCGGAGCGAAAACGGATGACGGTATGGGAAGTCCGGGGTACACGATTCACGACGAGACGAATCGCCCCGACTTTCGCCGGCATTTTCGCGGGACGCTGAGCATGGCGAAAACTGCCCTGCCGGATTCGGGGAGTTCCCAGTTTTTCTTGACGTTCGTGCCGACGGCACATCTCAACGGTAAGCACACCGCGTTCGGCCGAGTGATTGAGGGGATGGAAGTGCTGGGCGATCTACAGCGTCGATCGACAATGCACGAAACCGATCCACCGAAGGCCGACAAGATCATCAAGGCGGAAGTACTGCGTGAGCGGCCTCACGAGTACAAATTCGATAAATTGCCGGAAAAGTAGGGCGTTCTCGTCGCGCCCCCTCTCATCGGCCACGCTGCTTGTGGTCACGGGCAGGCTATCTGCCAGTTAATTCCTCGGGGTTTTCGCTCCTCCGTGGAAATTCTCCGTTTTTTGACATAGGCGGTTGTTACAAACCAGCTATTGCCATACGATATTGATATTGATGTTGAATCTCAATAGCAACTCGAAGTTTCTCACCTGGAGTAGCCTCATGAAGTCGACCGTATTTGTCTGCGTATCACTTGCTGCATCCCTAATTAATTCACTTACGTCGCTGGCCGCCACCACCGTGCCATTTACTGAGAACTTTACCTCGAGCGTTTCCAACTGGGCCGACGCCACCGGTGGCGCTTTGGCGACATTTGTGCCAAGCGGCGGTCCGGACGGCAGCAGCTACGCCACTTCAACTTTCAATGTTTCCGGGTCGGCAGACGACGACGGGATCATCGTTTTCCGAGCCCAGGATGAGTTCAACTCGAGCAATCATGCCTTCGAAGGCAACTGGCTCGCGGGGGGAATCAACCACTTCAGCGCTTATGTGCTAAATACCTCGCCGGTACCGATCCAGTTTTTCGCCCGCTTCTCGACTGCCAGTAATTTTCCGGGGGTGGCCGCCGACAACATCACCATCGCGCAGCCAAACGCTTGGACCTTGTTGAGTTTCGATATCAACCCTTCGGCAATCAATGTCACGTTGTTTCCCGAAGGCGTTTCGTCCCTTTACAACTCCGTGTTTACCAACGTCGGTCACGTACAAATCGGGTTTGACGTCCCCGCGGGTTACGGGGGGATGAACTCCACGCTCACTTTCGGCTTGGATAAGGTCGCGATTAACACGCCTGAGCCTACGACCGAGGTACTGGCTCTTGGCGGCCTGGGCTTTGGATTTTTCCGACGGCGGTCGCGAACTGCGTGATTTGAGTTTCTGAGATTGGCATCATGATGAAGCGCATTCGCTTGACCATCGTCGGATTTGGGTGTTGCCTCGTGACACTTGCGGTAACGCAAGTGTCACTTGGCGGCACCGCGAATTGGGCGACATCGGACTTGGATACTTGGGATTATGAGAACGCCGTCTCGCCAGGCAGCCATTCGCTGGCGCCGACGTTTTTCGGCGGACTCTCGGTAAATCCAGACACGCAGCAATTCAATCCGAGCCCGGTCAGCGAACCGGCTCGGCTCGGAATGGCGCTCATAGCGTTCGATACCACGTCCAAGATCGCACCGGGGTTGTCGGCGAGTCGGTATCAGGTCAATTCAGTCACTATGAAAGCGACCTGGACCTATGACTCGGATCCAAATTCGCTTCTGTACACAAACCAACCGGTCACTCAGGCTCAAATTCTGAACGAAGTGATGAGCGGCGTAGATAATCGTCAAAAGCCCATGGAGCTTTACGGCGTAGGGCTGCGTGCAGGATACACGGGCTACGAATTTGGTAGCGGGACTGCTGGGCCGCCGCTGGTCGATGAAGGCACGCACCCGTACAGCGCTGCGGACGGGGGCTCGATTGTGTATCCGATCATCGGTAACGCTTCGCAGCCGGATACCTATGTGGATGTATCGAACAGTGTGACGGGCGGTTATAGCGAGACCGATCCGAGCCACAGCACGGCGCCGTTCACGCCGACGCCGTGGGCGATTGGGGCGACGAATTTAAACGTCGGCGATGCGATTCCCGACAATACGACGTTTACGTTTTCGCTGAATCTGACCGCTCCCGGCGTGAAATCCTACATGCAGCAGTCGTTGGCAAGCGGCGCGCTGGGCTTCATGTTGTCGACATTGACATCCACCGGCGAGTTCGGCTCCGGTGGCGGGTATCCGAGGTGGATGATGAAGGAATCGGGCGGCTTTCCCTACTTCGAGCCCGCCTCCCGATTGCCGCAGCTCACGATCGATTACACGATTCTGCCCGCGGGTGTGCCGGGCGATTTCAACGGCAACGGCGTGGTTGATATGGCCGACTACGTGCTGTGGCGCAATGGGGGAACGTTGCAGAACGAAATTAGTACGCCTGGAACGGATGACGCGCAAGATTACCTGGATTGGCGGGCGAATTTTGGCGGCACGGGCGGAGCCGGCAGTCTCCAGACTGGCAACCAGGTGCCCGAGCCAGCGGCGTGCGCGCTCATGGCGTGTGCAGCGCTGTGGAATGGATTGTGGCGATGCAGAAGGAGTTGAGCATGTGGTCGAAGGCGATAGAGTCCTCAATCAGGGCTGCATTGTCGGCAACGTACCGGCAGCGGCGCCGCGGTTTTACGCTGATCGAGCTGCTGGTTGTCATCGCGATCGTCGGCATTCTGATCGCGCTGCTGTTGCCAGCAATTCAGGCGGCCCGCGAAGCTTCGCGGCGCGCCTCGTGCCAGAACAATCTCAAGCAAATCGGCCTCGCTGTGCAAAATTATCATGACTCGCAGCGCCATTTGCCGCCGCCGAAGGCGCTGGTGTCGGGCACTGTATTGGCCTTCGACCCGGTGCGGCAAAACACGGTCAGTTTCTTCGCCATTATTCTTCCCTATTTGGAAGAGGCCGATCGCTATGCCAAGTTCGATATTTCCAAGCTCGTGACCGATCCGGGTAATTTCGAAATTGCCGCAACCAAAGTCGATATCTATATGTGTCCTTCGATGCGACTACCGCGCGCCGTGCCCGAAACTGTCTGCGGAGAAACACTCGCGCCCGGCAGCTACATCACGTCAACTAGGACTCGCTACAACTTGAATTCTCCAATCGATGGCGCGTTCACTTGGCCCGTGGTGCCCCCTACCAATGGTAATTATTTAGTGCCGTCTTATTCTCTTTCGATGAAGCAAATTACCGACGGGCTTTCGAAGACTCTTCTCGTCGGCGAGACAAATTACGGCCTGCAAGCATTCAAGTGGGACGATTGCCCGGCGATGAACGGCAGTTCGCGGTGGGGAAAGTTTTACTGGGCGCAGGGATATCCGCTCGAAGGTTGGGGCCACATGACGGGCGAATTTCCGACGTTATACAATGATTCCGAAAATTATTTTCCGCCGAATAGTTTGACCACTTACCGCAGTGACCATCCTGGCGGCGTGCAATTTGTCATGCTGGATGGTTCGGTGCGGATGGTTTCGAATGAAACGTCGGCCGACGTCCGGACTGCCCTCGTAACGAGAAGCGGTGGAGAGATCGTATCGGAGTGATCTCACCGCGGTAAGTACGAGTTCGAGAATTGGCCGGCCCGATTGTATTTGTTGGCGGATGGGAATTATCAGCAGTGACTGGAATCGAGGAAACAATGAGTTTTTCGAAATGTCGTTGGGTCGTTGTGGTGCTTTGCCTGGGTCTTCCGAGCGTTTGTGAGGCCCACTTTTTGTGGATCAAGAGCGTGACCGTGGACGGTGAGCCGAACGCCCTGCTGTTTTTCGGCGAAAGCCCGGCAGACGAGACATACCATTTCCCCGATAAATTGGCGAAGACCAAGCTGTGGAGTCGCGCGGCCGACGGCAAGCAGACCGAGGTCGAAACCAAAAAAGTTGACACCGAGGACCGCGTCGGTTTCTTGGCTCCGCTCAAAAACGACAAAGCACCCGTGCTGCAATCGACGCAGCAATACGGGATCTACGGGACGGCGCTGTTGGTCTATCACCCCAAGCATATTCGCGGTGCGACGGCGGACGAAATCAATGCGGCGGGTAGCTCGAAAGACGAGCAACTCGAAATCGTGCCGCATATTCAGGGTGACGACGTAAAGGCAACGGTTTTGTGGGACGGTAAACCACTGGCGGACGCGGACGTGTCGGTCATCGTCGGCGACCACGAGCCTGCAGAGCAGAAAACCGGCAAGGACGGAAATGTGGGATTCAAGGCCACCGGCGGCGAGCTGGTCGGCGTGCTGGCGAACACGCTGGAAAAAGACAAGTCGGGCGAACTGGATGGCAAGTCGTACAAAGGCGTGATGCACTACGCGACGTTAACGTTTCACATCCCGGGCGCTCGTGCAGCGGAAGAAAAAACGAAGGCCGCTGACAATTCGGCAGTGGCAAGGAGTTCGAATGCCTCGGCGCTGCCAAAGCTTCCCGAGCCCGTTGCGAGTTTCGGCGGCGTGGTAGCGGACGGTTGGTTGTACGTGTACGGCGGCCACACCGGCGAAGAGCACGAACATTCTGCGGCGAATCTTTCGGCACACTTCCGCCGGATTCAACTCGAAGGTGGCAAGGAGTGGCAAGAGTTGCCGATGCAAACCCCGCTGCAAGGATTGCCGCTGGTTGCTCACGAAGGAAAGATATATCGCGTCGGTGGATTAAAAATTCTCAATCCCACGACCAGGGAAAAAGAGGATTTGCACTCCTCTGCAGAATTCACTGAGTACAACCCGGCGACTAACAAGTGGACCGAATTAACCCCGTTGCCCGCCGCGAGGTCGTCGCACAACGCGACCGTGATTGGCGACAAATTGTATGTTGTTGGCGGTTGGAACCTTGATGGCAAGTCGCCGGGTGAGTGGGAACCGGATGCGCTGGTTTACGATTTCACGAAACCGGCCGATGGCTGGCAGAAGCTGCCGCTGCCAGAGTTCAAACGCCGCGCACTCGGGCTGGGCAACTGGCAAGGCAAAGTCGTTGTGCTCGGCGGCATGGACGAAAAGGCCAAGGTTTCGATGGATGCATTCATCTTCGATCCTGCCACTGGGAAGTGGGCAAGCGGTCCCAAGTTAATCGGCGCTGGTATGGCAGGGTTCGGCGTATCAGCCTGGAACTTGGACGGCAATCTGTACGAATCCGGCCTGCGCGGCACGCTTTATCGACTGAATGTCTCGGGGTCGGAATGGGAAGAGGTTGGCAAACTTGAGACGCCGCGATTCTTTCACCAGCTGGTGCCCGGTCCCCACGATGATTTGCTGGTCGTGGGAGGGGCTTCGATGGATGGGCATTTGGCAACGATCGAGAGATTCGATGTCAAAAAGGCTCCTGCCGCGACAAACTAAGAAAAACGAATCAAAACGCCGGAAAGGTGTCACGGGGATTGTCGAACCCATACGGGTGGCGTATCTTCATGCTGATTATGAGTCTCAGTAACTGACTCGAATTATTCCCGCCCTTCATCCCACCGTTGCCCCTCTTGCCCGCAATGAAGTCCCTCTCCCTGAAACGCCGGCCCGCTTTCACGCTAGTCGAGTTGCTCGTCGTGATCGCCATCATCGGCATTTTGGTTGCTCTCTTGTTGCCGGCCATCCAAGCGGCGCGCGAAGCCGCGCGGCGATCGCAATGCTCTAACAACTTGCACCAAATATCGCTCGCGATGCACAACCATTTGAGCGCGCTGCGGTTCGTGCCGCCATCGCTCGATTGGACGCGTTCAACGAGCTCCGGTTGGTCCGTGCTGGCCCGCCTAATGCCCTACACAGAGGACGCCGCCCTGCATGGCCTCATTGACTTTCGGTACAACTACAGCGACTTAACGAGCGCCCCGCAGCATGCGCAGGTGACAGCGATGCGAATTCCGTTATTCACTTGTCCGAGCGAGCAGAATCTCGATCCCAAGGTGAGCGCGGCCCAAACGATGATTCCGCCAAATTATGGCGCCAATCAGGGGACTTGGTTCACGTTTGATCCAGTCACGCCAAGCGTTGGCAACGGCGCGTTCGTCGTGAATGTAAAGCTGGGAGACAAATCCTACACGGATGGATTGAGCAAAACTCTGGCTTTCTCAGAAGTGAAGTCTTACACCGCGAAGTTGGCGAATAGCAACAACCCTTCGACGCTCGGTGCGGCGGTTCCCGATACCGTCTCTCAGGTGGTCGGTTACGCAGGCACGTTCGGCACAACAGGGCACACCGAGTGGGTGGATGGCAAGATCTTTGAAACAGGTTTTACCGCCACTTTTCCGCCGAATACGAATGTTGCGTACAGCGACGGGACGAATACGTACGATGTCGATTTCATCTCGAAAACCGAGAGCGCGACAGGTCTTGTGCCCACGTATGCAGCGATCACATCTCGCAGTTACCACGCGGGAGTCGTGAATACCGCCATGATGGACGGTTCAGTGCGCACGGTTGCCAGCAACATCGATTCATCTATTTGGCGAGCCGCTTCCACTCGCAACGGCGCCGAAACCACGGATTCGCCCTAGCACGATTCTTATGGCGAGGGGGTGCCACAGCCTAGTCGGCTTTATGGTCGTCGTCGCCTTTCGCTCGTCGCATTCGCGAACCGATCACACTCCAACCGAACGGTATGAGCGAGACGCACACGATACCGACAATCACGAGCTCGAAGTGCTGCTTTACCACGGGCACGTTTCCGAACGCATAGCCAGCGCCCATGCAGACGCCGACCCACAGCACGGCGGCAGTCACGTTGAAGATCGCGAACCGCCGATAGCTCATCGCGCCGCATCCGGCAACGAACGGTACGAAAGTGCGAATGATCGGGAGAAACTGGCCTAAGACGACTGCGGCGCCGCCATGCTTTTCGTAAAACGCATGGGCCTCATCCAAGTGGTCGCGGTTTAGTAAGCGATGCCAAACACTTTGGCGGTCGTAGGCAGTGAAAATTCGTGGACCAACGAAGTGGCCGACACTGTAGTTCACGGTATCGCCAGCGATCGCGGCCCCGGCAAGTAGCGGCGCGATGATTCGGATATCTAGTACCCCGGTCGCCGCCAGCGCGCCGGTCGTGAACAGGAGGGAATCACCAGGTAGGAACGGCGTCACCACCAACCCCGTTTCCGCGAAAATGATCGCGAACAAGAGTCCGTAGACCCATGGCCCATTTTGGGCAATGAACAGCTGGAGATGGGAATCGAGGTGGAGAAGGAGATCGAGGAAGTAGTGCATTCAGCCTAGGGCCTGTCGGTGTTGATCGTGATTCTAGCCACATGCGGGCCATTTGGCTGCCTGGTATTCCGGGTCGCGGTAGAAGAGCTAATCTTGCTCTGGCGAAGGATTTCGGTCGAACCCGGCGCTTTTCGTGGCAATTGTCGACCAATTGACAGCGATTGCGATGCTAGCTACCCTACTATTCTGATTTTTAATCTTAGCTCTTTCCGATATTCAGTTTGTTGATAAAATGGCGGCTTAACTC
Source organism: Lacipirellulaceae bacterium (assembly GCA_036271295.1). GTDB lineage: Bacteria > Planctomycetota > Planctomycetia > Pirellulales > Lacipirellulaceae > JABDGM01. The sequence goes on from DATBAY010000435.1 coordinate 8,999, forward strand.
ATCTTGGGTCCGAACCGCAATCGCGATGGCGCGGGCACCTGGTTGTGCCGCGCCGTTAGTACGAGTTCGCAGAAGTTCGTTTACGCAAGATTCGTGTTGGAATTGCTTGTAACGCTATGCACTTACGATTTCTAAAAATCTATTGCGATATCGTCGACATGG
>DATBAY010000436.1:0-2702 GCA_036271295.1 Lacipirellulaceae bacterium
AGCTTCCCGACATTTTGTCTCAACACGCTCGAGTATTTGGCAGGCGGCACCGAGGATTCGCAGCTCGGCTCGACCCGACCTGGCCAACCCGTCGAATTGCGGGTCCCGGGCAACACGCCGGAGTTGACGGTTGTCGACCCCGCAAAAGGTGAACATACCCTGCGACGAAATTCGCAAGACGTGTTTCAATTTGAAAACACAAACCAACTTGGCGTCTACGAAGTGAAGCGCGGCGACCAAGTCATTGAGCGGTTCGCGGTCAACCTGCTTGATCGCCAAGAGAGCGACGTTCGCGTGCGGCCCACCCAAGGCGGTGAAGGTTCGACGATTCAGCCGGCCGACATCAAAATCGGCAACACCAACGTCGAAGCGACGCTTGGCCAAACGCCCTCGCGCACGGAAGCGTGGAAGTTCCTCCTGGGTTGCGCTCTGTTCGTGTTACTTCTGGAATGGTATATCTACAATCGACGCGTGTACTTGTAAGCTTACGGATTAGGGACAACGCCGAGCATGGGCGCCATCAACCGAATCGTCGAGAATGACCTCATTCGCCGCATCTCGCCCGACGAGTATCGCGATAAAATCAAAAACGTCTACGGCGGCCGCAAGGGCGCGCTATTGGCCACGGCCAGCAAGGTTTCGCTCCACATTCAGCTCGGCCGACGATTGATTCGCTCCCGCAAGTTCGATATTCGCGGCATGAAATCGATCTTGGACGTCGGCAGCGGGGCCGGCCAGATCGCCGGTCATCTGTTGGAGTTTTCCGATCGCGATGCCCAAATAACTTGCACCGATTTATCCGCGCAAATGCTTCGCCGGGCTCGGATGCGATTAAAAAGCACGCGGCCAGCGTTCGTAACGGCCGATGTCACCTCACTACCGTTTGCCGATGGATCGTTCGACGGTATCACCTGTGGCTATGTTCTCGAACACGTACCGGAACCAGCCCAGGGATTAAGTGAGCTCTCTCGCGTCCTCCGCAAAGGCGGACGAATGCTGCTGCTCACGACCGAAGACAGTTTCTCGGGAGCGTGGACCAGCCGCATCTGGTATTGTCGCACCTACAATCGCCAAGAGCTCATGAAAATGTGCGAGTCGCTTGGCTTGCACTGGAAGAATGAACTCTGGTTCACGCCCGTTCACAAAGCAATTCGCGCCGGCGGTATCTGCGTCGAGATTGAAAAGGTCTAGCGGCGGTTTCGAAACCGAATTGCGGGAAGGCGAAGCTCGCGCTGAGCCGCAGCCAGTACAATCGGCTCGGCAGGAGCCTTGCCCTCCCTCGTTCTAGCGCTGCTTCTAGCTCTTCGCGGCGCGCAAAACCAAAATCGCAATCTCCGGCGGACAATTGATACGCAGCGGCGTGAGCGCGCTTACGCCGCGGCTGACGTGCATCACCGTGTTGCCGGCCTGAAACACGCCGGCCGCGTATCGCACGCCAAAGATGCTGGGCGACGTAATCGCTCCGACAATCGGCAGCCGAATTTGGCCGCCGTGCAGATGCCCCGCCATCATCAGGTCGATCTCATTCGCTTGCGCCCAAGCGAATTGGTCTGGCGAATGCGCGAGTAGCAACCGAGTGGCCCAATCAGCTTCGCGGCGACTGCAATTGGAAAGGTCCGCCGCGGGCTTGTACCAGGGCAGCTCGTTTCCGGCCACGACCAGCGGCGCATCGTTCACCGTGACTTGATGCCAGTTGTTCCCTACGTGAATCAGGCCGATTGCCGCCAGTGCCTCTTTCAGCCGCGATTCCGTCGCACGCCGGTCATGGTTACCCAAAATATAAAAGCAGCCGTAACGCGATTTCAATTTGCCCAAGGTCGGCGGCAACCAATCGAGGAATTTGTTCCCTTCGACGATGTCGCCCGTAATCGCCACGATATCCGGATTCGCTCGATTGACTTCTTCCACCACATGCTCAAAAAATGCACGCGTCAATCGTCCCGAGATGTGCAAATCGGTCAGGTGGGCAATGCGCAGCCCATCGTGAGCGGGCGCCAGCCGCGGAATCGTGAGTTCCTTTTCCTGCAAGTAAATATCCAATACCTGGTTGCCAGGCAAGCCGCAAAGCCACGTCGGTAAGCCCGGCGACACCAGCGACTTGCTCTTATCCGGCGAACGCAGGTTCGTTGCGCGACTCGACGATCGCGCGGAGCGCCGCTCAGCGTGCAGCCACCACATCAATCGCTGAGTCGTTGAAACGACGCAAACAACGACACAGGCGTCGATATACAGCCACGCCAACGACAATGCATTGAACGCCGAAAACGGCCGGTCTGCCTTTTGAGTCACTAACACGAATAGAAGTAAAACGGGGCCGAAAACGAGCGCGGCCAGAAATCCCAGCGTGGCCAAATTTACCCACCGCCGAGCAATGCCGAACGCATGCACTCGGTTGATGAGTGCGACCCACATTACCGTATGGCCGACGGCGCCTGCAGCCAACAAGAGTAGCGCCATCGTCGACATAGGTTAATCTTGGCTGGCAAAGAATGAACGCCGATCCGCGTCAGCGTAACCAGCCGGGCCCCGTTCGAAAATCCTTAATGGTCGGTGGCCTGATTGGCGCCCACCCCCGCTACCAATTGCTCGACCGTTTCCAATAACTGATCGAGCCGGAACGGCTTGTACAGCACGGCCTTCAAACCCGCCTGCCGAGCTTTCACGATCGAGTGGCCGGGGTCGTAGCCAAACCCCGTCATCAG
>DATBAY010000437.1:0-2313 GCA_036271295.1 Lacipirellulaceae bacterium
CAACCGCCGTGATCCCCCCTTGGACCAATAGCTGTTCAGGGTTATCGACTAGCGACGGGGGCCACTTTCGGAAAAGTTTACGGAATCGTTAAACTCAACTGCTGGCAGCGCGTGCAATGAAAGCAAATGATGGCCGCGAAAAGGCACGAAATCTTTTTTTGAGCCGCCGCCGCTCGTTGTGGCTATATATAGGTGGCAAGCAGTCGTACCGCAGGCGTTAAGAGCTTTGGGAGGGCGAGGTTCCCGCCGAGCTTGTGACAAATCGCGGCTCAGCAGGAGCTTCGCCCTCCCATAAACGGTGCCAAAGACATTCACTCGAGACAGCACCAAATAACACACATGGCTGATAGCAATTTCACTGTCGCGGGCAACGTAGTTGATATTTTGGGGCGGCGAACCTATTCCGCGGAGGTCACCATCGCCAACGGGCGGATTGCGGCGATCATGGAGACGGCGGCGCAGCCAGGCAATTACTTACTGCCGGGTTTCATCGATGCTCATGTCCATGTCGAAAGCTCGATGCTGGTGCCAAGCGAGTTCGCCCGGGCGGCCGTAATTCATGGCACCGTGGCGACGGTCAGCGACCCGCACGAGATTGGGAATGTACTCGGCGTGGCGGGCGTGACGTACATGCTTGAGAACGCATCGCACGTGCCGTTCAAGTTCTTTTTCGGAGCGCCTTCGTGTGTGCCGGCGACGACATTTGAAACGGCCGGAGCGGAGATCACTGTCGCCGAAGTAGAGCAACTGCTCGACGATCCGCGAATCCTCTATCTCAGCGAGATGATGAACTTCCCGGGCATTCTCTACGGCGATGCCGCTTGCCTGGCGAAAGTGAAAGCCGCGCATGATCGCGGCAAACGAGTAGACGGCCACGCACCGGGCTTGCGGGGCGAACGAGCGGAGCAATACATCGCTGCCGGAATCACGACCGATCACGAGTGCTTCACGAAGGAAGAAGCGCTCGACAAAGTGAAAGCTGGTTGCAAGATTTCGATCCGCGAGGGTTCGGCCGCCCGCAACTTCGACGCGCTCTACACGCTGCTCGGCGAATTCCCCGGTATGACGATGCTCTGCAGTGACGACAAGCACCCCGACGAGCTCCTGGTCGGGCACATTAACTTGCTAGTGAAGCGAGCCGTCGAAGGCGGCATCGACGTCTACGACGCGCTGCGGGCGGCGTGCATCACGCCGATCGAGCATTACAAGTTGCCGGTGGGCCAATTGCGGGTTGGCGACCCGGCCGACTTCATTGAGGTCGAGTCCCTCAAAGACTTCAAGGTGCTGCGAACTTGGATCGGCGGCCTGCTCGTGGCGGAAATTGGAGTCACAAAGATTCCACGTGTCGAGCCGAAGGTTGTGAACAACTTCGTGCCTACCAAGATTACGGCCGAGGAAATTGAAGTCTCCGTACCGGCCGATTCGACGTTGAAACTACAGGTCATCGAGGCGCTGGATGGTCAGCTGATCACGAATCGCCTCGAGTTTCCGGCGCAGGTGATCAACGAGGCCGTTCATGCCCAGCTCGAGCTCGACATCTTAAAGCTGGTTGTGGTCAATCGGTATTTCGAAGCTCCGCCGGCGATTGCGTTCATTAAGAACTTTGGGTTGAAGCGCGGTGCGATGGCTTCGAGCGTTGCACATGACTCGCACAATGTCATTGCGGTTGGGGCAAGTGATGCCGATATCGCCGCGGCAATCAACCTGGTCATGGACGCCGGCGGCGGATTGTCGGCGGCGTGCGTTGCTGATGGTGTCGCCGAAGTTCAGCCGTTGCCCGTGGCGGGCCTGATGGCTACCGGAACTTGCGAGGAAGTTGGCCGCACCTATGGCACGCTCGATCGGCGAGTGAAAAGTTGGGGCTCATCGCTCCGGGCTCCCTACATGACACTGTCGTTCATGGCGCTCTTGGTGATTCCGGCCCTCAAGCTGAGTGATGAAGGACTGTTCGACGGGGCGAAGTTTGAGTTTACGGATTTGTTGCGGTAGTCCGATCTTGTCCCAATCGCTAATCGGGGTTGGGTTTAAAACTCTCTAACGCGCTAAACGCCGTGCACGATTACTGTCCGGACATCGGCAAAGACTTCGTATTCAACTCCCAACGGTCGCGAGAAGCCGATCCGCATCTCGTCGTAGCGCGACGCGCCAAATCCAATGGGAGCAGAAACTAATTGCAAATCTATATCGCGTACGGCTTGCGCAAGGTCATTTTGGAAGCGGCTGGAATTTAGAAGAGCTTCCAGCTCTCGCTCTGCGGTTGGCGACCAAAAAGCTCGGTAACTCATTCTATGCCAAGTCGTTTCAAGATCTCGG
>DATBAY010000438.1:0-7779 GCA_036271295.1 Lacipirellulaceae bacterium
ACGATTATCGCGAATACCGTCACACTCGGGTTAATGTCGAGTTGGAACGAGCGATTCGGCGTGCGTTGGAATTGAAGGCGTTTCTGGAGGGCGTGCCTTACAAACGCTATTTGGACGCCAAAAAACCCGCCCGTTGAAGCGGGCTCGCCGGGCTCACTGTTTAATCGCCTGCAGCGGAAAGCACAGCACGGGAATCGACATCGAGGCGACGCCCAAGACCCAGCGGAAGTCATCGAGCTCCACGCTGTCATCTGCAGTTGGCGGATGGTGGATGCCGAGCAGAATCACGAGAATCAGCATCGGCGTCCAAATCGCCGCTTGATCCAAGTTCAGAACAATATATCCAATAGCAACCATGATGAACGCCCGCGCGATTTTGTATGCATCGCGGCCGAAGAGTGCGTAGATTGTATGGCCGCCATCGAGCTGGCTTACTGGCATCATGTTCAGGCCCGTAATGAGCATGCCAACCCAACCGGCCATGAAGTACGGGTTAAGCTGCGACACCGAAACCCAGGACGCTTTGCCCACCCACTCCGGGTGCATCCATTCGATCATCCAGCGCACGATGACCGGGTTGTAAAGTTGAATATCGTGCGGCGCGGCGGCCTTCGTTAAGTCGAGTTGGCGCACTCCGAAATACAAAATCGGCGCAGCGACCACTAAGCCGGCGAGTGGACCAGCGATGCCGATATCGAAAATCTGTTTGCGATTCGCCCGCGTGCCATCCATGCTGATCACCGCGCCCATCGTCCCGATCAGGCTGAACGGCACCGGGATGCAGATCGGATAACTGGCAGGAATTCCATACCGCACGGTTTGCAGGAAGTGGCCCATCTCGTGCGTGAGCAAAATCGCGAGCACAGCGCCCATGTACGTCAGGCCCAACTGCCAATTGCTGGCAAGCACCGCGCGAGCGCCGTCGAGCGTATCGACCGAAAGCGGGCGCCAGTTGGTCGCCCCAACCCAAAACGTCGACAGGCAAGTGGCAATGAACAGCAGGATCGGCACGAGCACGCGCCGCTTTGGGTAAGATTGCAAGTGGGATTCGCGCAGCTCCACGGGCAGCCTTTTTATCGCGGCTCCCGCGAGGTTGTGCGACGCCGGCAACGTGCTTGCAGGTTGCGGCTCTGGCGGGGTCGGCATACTCATGGAGAAATGATACCAGGGCGACTCGCCGCGGCGTAGTGGAGAGGCATCAGGCGTCGTAAGACAGCCAGCGCCAAATCGTCGTAACGAAGCACACCCGCGCTTTTCGAAGGTACGCCGACTGCCGGCCGAAACTCAATTAGACCTCGATGCTTTTCACCGCGCTGATCCCGCCAGAACGGACCGCCGTGAGACACCGCATCGCACTTTCTACGATCCGCAGGGCGTCAAAGTTCTTGGGTACTAAACTTACGGTCGCTACGCCGAGGCTTAACATCGCCGCGCCCTGGGCGTCGCCGTCGGTGTCGGGATTTGCTACCTTGTTGAACGTCGAAATCGCATCGTGGGCAACCGCCAGCGCTCCCCTGCGGTCGCAATTGGTGAGGATGGCGGCGACGCAACCTTCGGGTAATACCACGATGGTTGCCTTTTCATTTCGCAGCGCGGAGCAGGCCGAGGCCAGTGCTTGTTGCGCGTGGTCGCTGCCTCCGGCCTGCGAAGTGTTCGCTAGGGCCTCGCCGCTGCACTCTGCAATAATCAAACTGAGTTCGTGACGCCGTTCGCGGCAGCGCGTGGCGGCCGATGTTAAGTTTCGCAATAGAACGCTATGATTCGCCGTATCGCTGTGTGTTCGGCCCACCGCGCCGCGTCCACTAAATTGCCGGCTGTGAATGGCGTCCTTTCGTGATTGCGACGGATTGCTTTCGGCCGGGCGGCGCTTCCCCGCTAAAAACCATTGCATGGCTTCCGTTAGTTCGTCGGTGTGCGCCAGAAGCTGATTGTAAATCTCGTCGTCTGCGCCCGTCGCATCACTCGCGATTTCCTCACCCAAAACCGCCATGTGGCGCTGCGCGTCGACCAGCATCTGCATATAGTTGCGCTCGCCGGTAAGTTCCAACGCCAGCACCTGACCAAGCTGGTCGACTTGCGGCTGCAAGTCTTCAACGAGCGCAATAAGTTTTGACTTCGTCATCCCGCGGTAGAGCTTTCCCGCTTCGAGCAACTCGGGAAGCACGCTGAGACGTTCCTGGCCGACGAGTTGGGCTAGCATCTCGGCCAAATGCAGGATTTGCGGTAAATCGCCCTCCGGCGGCGACAAGCGGGCCAACCGCGAAGTCCGTTTCGGCATGTCGATCGCGCTAACCAATCGCTCCGGCAGATGCCACTTTGCCAATAGCGCGGCGGTGAGCTGCGAGTGATCGAAGCCAAGTGTTTCTCGTTCGAGGACGGCCAGATGGCATTTCTCTTCGATTACTCCCGTAAGGAATCGCGCATAAGACTCACCTAGCTCGCGCAGGAGCACCAAGATTCCGACGTCCTGCAGCAAACCGGCGATGAACGCTTCGTCGCCCGATTGCCGCCAAAGCTGTTCACCCAGTAGGCGGGCAGCGACGGCTCGCGTCAGTGTATTCGTCCAGTACCATTTAAGTTCGCGCGCCGCAACTTCCGCGAACAGCGAATCCGGCAGCGTGAAGCCGAGCACGAGTAATTTGAGCGGTTTGATGCCGATCAGCCCGATCGCCTGGCTTAAATTGGCGACGGGTCGATGCAATCCGTACAGCGAGCTGTTCACCACGCGCAGCAGTTTGCACGCCAAAGCGGGGTCTTGAGCGACGCACTCCTTGAGCACCTCGGCGTTTGCGGTGGGGCTTTCGGCAACGCGTATTAACTCCATCGCCACGGTTGGTCGCGTGTAAAGTGATACGGCCCGCGATGCGAGTTGCTCGACTTGGGAAGTGGCGTCGGTCATCAAAGGTCCAACTTCGTCGCGGTGCGACAGATGCAATGTTCGGTGGTGAAAGTCAGCGAAGTGGCTGGGGAGGGGGCATTTTCCGGCGGGCGTTCAAGTTTAGCCCACGTACAGCGCGAAGCGCATTGCTAGCACATTCGGCACGGCCGCCAAAATCGCGCCGCCGTCTCGATTTACGCTGCATCTGCCTAGGTCCGTCGCCCAAACCAATCTAAAATGTGGACCGCCTCGAAGGGCCTCAATTTCGCTATTACTACGACCTTACAACCGGTACGTGACAATGGATTGTCATCTCCGCCATCGCCTTCTCTGGACGCTTGCGCTATTTACGAATCTCGTGGTCAATCGCGCGGCAGATGGCGCTCTCGCTGCGGATGTTGACACCAGTCCATCAACCGCCGCGGCACCCAGTTCCGCAGGTGCTGCGACATCGCCAGCCCTGGCAGTGGTTCGCGCGATGCGCAACGACGCCGCGCTGAATGATGTCTGCTTCATCAACTCGACGTGTGGCTGGGGCGCAGGCGACCGCGGCGTGATCTGGCACACCGCGGATGGCGGCGCGACTTGGCGACAACAAACGTCGAACACCACCTCGAACTTGGATTCTGTTTTCTTCGTTGACGCCCATCGCGGATGGGCCGTCGGCGGCGAATCGCTGGAGGGCAGGGCGGCGACGCGCGGAGTTGTCCTGCGTACCGAGGATGGCGGCACGACCTGGTCGCCGCTGGCTCACCACACGTTGCCGCGGTTAGTCGGTGTACGTTTTTTCGATCACGATCACGGAATAACCTTCGGCCAATCGGCCAGCTATGCCCCGTCCGGCGTGTTTACGACCCACGACGGTGGAAGCACCTGGCAAGCGCTTCTGTCAGACGAAACCGCGAGTTGGCTCGCGGGCGATTTCCTCGAGCCAGATATCGGTGCGTTCGCTGGTCCAGCTGGCCAACTCGCGACATTGCAACGCCAAAAGATTGTTCGCTCTCCTCTGTCGGCATCGGCGCTGCGATCGTTTCGCGCGATGCGGCTTGCCGCGCCGACGAACGGTTGGGCAGTCGGCGATGGCGGGCTGATCATGATGACGCATGACCTCGGCCGAAGCTGGCAGACGCCGCCCGCCGATTTGCCGCGAGCCGTCGTCGACAATTTCGATTTTCGCGCCGTTGCGATCCAGGGGACTCACGTCTGGATTGCCGGCTCACCTGGTTCGCGCATTTTCCATTCGCCAGATAGTGGTCAGACTTGGGAATCGATCGCCACGGGCCAGTCGACGCCAATTCGCGCACTCACGTTCATCGACGCCGATCATGGTTGGGCGGTTGGCGATCTGGGCAATGTACTGGTAACGAGTGACAGCGGCCGGACATGGAAATCGCAACGCACCGGCGGCACTCGCGCGGCTCTGCTGGGTATGTTTACCGATCCGACGGACGTGCCGCTGGAACTACTGGCGGATTCCGGCGCCGCCGAAGGGTATATCGACGCCGTGAGTATTCTCGGTTCGCCTGCCGAAACTTCCGCTGAAATCGCGATCCAAAACACGAGCGAGCGCTGTCAGGAAGCACTGCTCGTCGCCGGCGCCGCGTCTGCCACGAATGCCTGGCGGTTTCCAATTCCCGCGAGCGATCTCGCACTCGCGCCACCCGATCTACTTCAAGCCTTGAATCGCGAGAACGATGGTCGCGCTTTGGAACAACTCTCAAAATACTTCGTGTGCGAGCTGCGAACCTGGCGGCCCGATGTCGTCGTCACGTATCACGCTGCCGCCGGCGCCGACAACAATCTCAATTCGCTTGTCGAGCAACTCGTTCTGAACGCGGTGAAATCTGCCGGGGATCCGGCGCAGTTTTCCGATCTCACGAGCGAAGTTGGCCTCGCTCCCTGGCAGGTCAAAAAAGTGTACGGCGTGCTCGCGGGTGGTGAACGGGGCGAAGAACTCATCGCCCCTGGCCGCTTCTCACCTTGGCTCGGAGTGGCGCTGAGCGATCACACGGCGCCCGCCCGCGGCCTGCTTAACACCACGCTCAATCAGCCTCCCGAAACCTACGAGCTGAAGCTTCTGTTCAGCAGTATGCCTGAGTCGAACACGGCGCATGGCATCTTCGGCGGGATTTCGCTTGCGCCGGGCAGCGAAGCACGTCGTCCTCAGATCGAGTTGCCCACACAAGATCTGGAAGCATTGCGCGAAAACGCAACCCGCCGCCATCATCTGCAAGAGCTGCTCGCGCACGCCGAGGGTAGCGGTGCTTGGGCTGCACAAGTATCGTCCATGATCGATGGGCTCGACGCCGATGCTGCGGCCCCGCTCCTTGCTGAACTTGCCGCCGGCTATCGCAAAACGGGCCGGCTCGATTTAGCAGCCGATACGTATTTCATGCTCGCACGCCGCTTCCCCGACCATCCGCTCGTCGAGCCGTCGCTTGAATGGCTAGTCCGCTTTTACGCCAGCAGCGAGATGGCGAAGCGAGTACAAACGCGAGTTGCACCGGCTAATCGAATGGAAGTCGCGGCTAACGATTCAGCGGACGGCGTTCGCCAAGCCAGTGCCGTTGCCGCCATTCCGCCGGGAGCGACGCCCGCGGTCGGGCTCTCACGCGAGAATCGGCTCCATCGAGCCGAGCAGCTTGTCGATTATCTGAAAACGACTCATCCCGCAATGTACGCCGACCCTGCGATTCGCTTTGCCGAAGTCGCTGCACAACGTCAACTCGGTTTTGCGAACCCAGCCGAGCGATACTTTCTGACAATCCGTCAAATGCCCGAGTCGAATTCCTGGCGCGAGTGCGCGGCAGCCGAAGAGTGGCTCGCCAAACCGAGCGATACGCCGCCCGGCAAGAAGCTTGCCGCCTGTCGCGTCGTCGATCAGCCTCCACATCTCGACGGTAAATTGGACGAGCCGTTCTGGACCCATGCCGATCACCTGCGATTGAGCGACGATCCCAGTGATGCGAAACATCCAACTAACAGCGAGGTGCAACTCGTTCACGACTCGAACTTCTTGTACGTCGCCATTCATTGTCGCAAATCGCCGAACGTCGACTATTCGAAAGACGACTCTGCTCGTCCGCACGATGCCGATCTCACGCAACACGATCGCGTGACCCTGCGCCTGGATACCGATCGAGATTACACCACAGCCTTCGAGCTCACGGTCGATAGTCGCGGCTGGACGCGCGACGCATGCGGCGATGATCTCACGTGGAATCCGACGTGGTACGTCGCGGTAGCCAACGACGACGAGACGTGGACCGCGGAATTCGCCATTCCATTTTCGCAGCTGGTCGAAAAGCCGCCCGCACCGCGCGACGTGTGGGCCGTATCCGCCCGCCGCATCGTCCCGCGCGTCGGCTACCAATCGTGGGCCGGCTCGCCCGGCGCGGCTGGCACGCCCGATCAATGCGGCCTGCTCATCTTTCAGTGATGTCGTCGGTGTTACGCGGAAAAAGTAACGACGGAGGCACGGGGAAGACAGGATGATTGATCGCAATAGCGTTGGTAATTGGTCATTTCGCGATGGCCAAATCAATTACCAATAACAAATCCTTCTCTATGCTCTCTGTGGTTAGAAAATTACGCCGCCAATTCTCTTGACATTAAATTCTAATTCTTTAGAATACGAATCAATCGCCCGATGTTATTGCTGCAACGCTGAAGGAGCGCCCATGCCGCGACCGCCTAGTCTTCATCCCACGGATGGCGAACTCGAAATCCTCCGCGTTCTCTGGGGACACGGAAATACGACGCTCGGTGCGATCTGCGAATCGCTTCGCCGCGAGCGTGAGGTGGCGACGACCACCGTGGCCACGATGCTGAAGGTGATGCTCGACAAAGGCCTTGTCCGCCGCAAAGCGGCGACGCGCGGCCAGCAGTGGTCGGCCGCAATCACCCAAAACGCGGCCGCCAAGTCGATGGTCGGCAAACTCGTCGACGGCGTCTTCGACGGTTCCGCCGGCCGGCTCGCGGCGCACCTCGTAGAAGGCGGCCAGCTTTCCACGGAAGAGCTCACAGAACTCCGCAACCTTATCGAAACAAGTCAGGTCTCACGCAAAGGCGCGAAGGCGCAAAGGTAGAAATGTTCACCACGAAGGCACACAGGACACGAAGAGTGCCTAGAAGTGATCGCGAATTGCTTCAAAATACTCGTCGTCTTGCTCGTCGTGCCTTCGTGGTTCAAATGAATTCTTTGCGACGTCGCACCATTGCGTGAACAGATTCAAAACTCATCGGTGAGAACAAGCCATGAACGCCGTTGTGCCCGCTAACATGAGCAATTTGTGGTTCATTACCGGTTGGACAATGATTCATTTCTTGTGGCTCGGTGCGATCGTCGCCGCGGCCGCGCTTGCCTCGCGGGTACTGTTGCGGCGCGCCTCCGCCAACGTGCGCTACACGATTGCGCTGGCAAGCTTGTTCCTGCTGGGGGCGCTACCACCGGCGACTGCGCTGTGGTTGACGAAATACTCGCCGTCGCTAACAACGAGCGCGGGAACCGCGACGACCGCCACACCCGATCTTGCCGAGAGCTCACCCGCGCTGGCGCCAACCATTCCGCTGCCAGTCGCCCCACCGGCAACCGCATTGGCAGCCCCCAGTCATGGATCCGCCGCGGCGGCCTCTGCCGGGGGTTTGGTAGCGTCATACTCCGAAAATAACGTCCCCATGGTTGCTGCGGCGTCGGAAAGCCCCCGGCCGAGCCGGGGGCTGCCAGAGAGCGCGGCCGACGCCACGCCGGCGAAGTTTTCCAACGAACTCAGTACGTTCATTCCTTACCTGCCTTGGATATGGCTAATCGGCACGCCGCTTACGTTTATGATGCTCGTCAGCGGCGTCGTCGGCACGCGCCGGCTAAGCCGCGCTAGCCGCACTATTAACGACGACCCAAT
>DATBAY010000439.1:0-6741 GCA_036271295.1 Lacipirellulaceae bacterium
CGACGCTGCGCCCACGCGCGCCAGCGAAACCACACCCCTTTCGATTCCTCCCGAGCCCGAATCATTGATGGACAGCGGCTTGCCGCGCGCTGAGCTCGACTCCCTCGTGCTTAAAATCTTGTTGCAGCGTGGCGCCTGCACCGGCGCGCTCGTGAGCGAAGTCACTTGCATGCCCCGCAGCATCGTCAGCGAAACGCTCGATCGCATCCGCAACGAGCTGTTGGTCACGATCAAGTCTTCCTCCGGAATTCACGACTACATTTATCAACTCACCGAGGCGGGGTTTAAACGCGCGCAGCAATTTGCCTCGCGCTGCAACTTCGTTGGTCCCGCACCGGTAGTCTTCGACGACTACGTTGCCTCGATCTATCGTCAGTCTCTACAGCGCGCGCCGTTTAACCTGGGTCAGTTGCGGCGCGCGCTGTCGAGCATGTTGCTCCAGCCAAGCCTGATCAGTCAGATCGGCCAGTCTCTCAACGATGGCCGCGGCTTATTCTTGTACGGCGCGCCAGGCAACGGCAAAACCAGCATCGCCGAACGGGTCTGCAACGCATTTGGTCAGTGCGTCTGGATCCCGCAGATCATCACGATTCATGGCGAGCTGATGCGGATTTACGATCCGAGCTGCCATGAAATCGTAAAATCGCCGCAAGTCGAAGCCCTCAAATACGATCGCCGCTGGGTGCTCATCCGCCGCCCCACGATTATCGTTGGCGGCGAACTGACGCTCGAATACCTCGAAACTCGCTTCAACACCGCGGCCGGAATTGCCGAGGCGCCCGTTCAGCTCAAATCCAACTGCGGTACGCTCGTAATCGACGACTTCGGGCGACAACGCGTGAGCAGCACCGATATTCTGAACCGCCTCATCGTCCCGCTCGAGAAGCATTACGACTTCCTGTACCTCGCGAGCGGCCGGCAAATCCAAGTGCCGTTCGATGAGCTCCTTGTCCTCTCCACCAACCTCGAGCCGCGCGACCTGTTAGACGAAGCCTTCCTCCGTCGCATCCCGTACAAAATCGAAATCGGCGACCCGACCGAAGTTCAATTCCGTGACCTGCTTAAAAATCAAGCGACGTCGCTCGGTTTCGAAATCGATCCGGGTGCAATCGATCACCTGATCGAACAACACTACCGCCGCGCGCATCGGCCGTACCGCTTCTGCCACCCGCGCGATCTCTTACGGCAGATCAAAAACTATTGCGAGGTCCACGGCGAGCCCAAGCGCCTCACCCCTGACTACTTCGACCTCGCCGTCCAAAATTACTTCGCCGGCCTCTAACCGCCTCCGGCGCGCGCACACGCCGCCGCATACCATTCCACTCGCTCGCGGCTTAGCTCAACCGCGCGCGTCACCCCCCGCTTTTCGCCCCCCATTTTCTTCCCAGGATTTTTGTAGATTTTGGGCCAGCACCTATGCTAAGGTGCCTCCTGAAAGGACCGTACGGGCGCCGCTGCCGTTGCGCACGCCGTCCGGCAGGCCTCCAGGGACCCGAGCGGTCGCCTTCCCATTGCATACGGAAGCCCCACGCATCGCTAACCGCAAGCCTGCCGCCGCCCCCATGGGACCCCAGCAACCCGCGCCCGCACGGTCGGGATTTGGAACGTCGCGCCACGTGCCCACGTTTCACAGAAACGCAAGCTACCGCCGCGCGCCACCGCCCAGAGGATCCTTCATTTTTTTTAATTCGCCCACAGCGCCTATCCAATCGCTTGCGGTTTAACTCAACCACATCATCCCTCGTACAATAAGGAGTAACCAAAGTCACCCGCCAAACCGCAGGAGCTCGGCCATGGCCCGACCCGTATCCGTTACCATTCCTCATGCCCTGGGGAAAGAAGAAGCGAAAAAACGAATCGCCGAAGGCTTCGGTCGCATGCGCCAACAAATGACCGGCGGCATGGGAGCCATGCTCTCATTTAAAGAGCAGTGGGACGGCGACAGATTGACGTTCGAAGGCGGCGGCCTGGGTCAAAAGCTGACTGGCCGGCTCGACGTACGCGCCGACGCCGTCGAAATCCAAGTCGATTTGCCAGAAATCCTCGCCGCCATCGCCGACAAGATCTCCGGCAAGTTAAAATCAGAAGGTCAAAAGCTCCTAGAAAAAAAATAACACCTTCCCATCTAACGTTACATCACCACAAGCGCCCTCTTCGTCGCTTACGGTTTAGCTAAACCAACAAATCAATGCGCACCCTGCTACCTCTCCTGCTGCTCGCGTTTCTAACCCCACTCCGCACCTTCGCCGCGGACCCCCAGCACCCCAACATCGTCTTCATCCTGGCGGACGACCTCGGTTACTCCGACGTCTCCTGCTTCGGTAGCAAGTACTACGAAACGCCGAACATCGACCACCTCGCCGCCGGGGGCATGAAATTCACCAGTGGCTACACGTGCGGTCCCAACTGCCAACCCTCCCGCGCCGCGCTTATGAGCGGCCAGTACGGCCCGCGCACCGGCATCTACACCGTCGGCGGCATCGACCGCTTCGAATGGGAAACCAGGCCACTGCGACCGGTCGACAACGTCACGTCGTTGCCGCTAGATAAAATCACCATGGCCGACACGCTCAAAAAAGCCGGCTACGCTACCGCGATGTTCGGCAAATGGCATCTCGGTACTGACGAAGCGCACTTTCCCAGCAAGCGCGGTTTCGATGAAGCAATCGAGTCGTCCGGCCTGCACTTCGATTTCAAAACCAAGCCCGAAACTGATTATCCTAAAGGCGAATATCTCGCCGATTTCCTCACCGACCACGCCGTCGATTTCATCGAACGGCACAAAGACCAACCATTTTTCCTGTACTTGCCTCACTTCGGCGTTCACGCGCCCCACCAGGCCAAGAAGGATCTGATCGCACATTTCAAAGCGAAGCAGCCGGTAGGCAACCAAAAGAATCCCACCTATGCAGCGATGATTGCGAGCGTCGACGAAAGTGTCGGTCGCATCGTCGATACGCTCGACAAGCTTGGCCTGACCGACCACACGCTGGTGATTTTCTCGAGCGACAACGGCGGCGTCGGCGGCTACGAAGTCGCTGGGCTTAGCCGCAACGGCGTCACCGATAACGCCCCGCTCAAAGGCGGTAAGGGTATGCTCTACGAAGGCGGCATCCGCGTGCCGTACGTTTTTAGCTGGAAGGGCAAAATCGCACCGGGCGTGACGAATGATACACCCATCATGAATATCGACTTCTACCCAACGTTCGTCGAGCTTGCCCACGCCGAAGCGCCGGCCAATTATCCGCTCGATGGCGTAAGCCTGATGCCAGTCCTGACCGGTGCGAAGCAAACGCTCGGCCGCGATGCGCTCGAATGGCACTTCCCTGGGTACTTGGGATTCGGCGAAGGCGAATGGCGCACGACGCCCGCCGCGGCAATTCGCTCCGGCGATTGGAAGCTCATCGAGTTCTTCGAAGATGGCCGGTTAGAACTCTACAACCTCAAAGACGACATTGGCGAAAAACACAATCTCGCGACCGAGAATCCGGACAAAGTCAAAGAGCTGCATGAGAAAATGCTCACGTGGCGCAAAGGAATCGGCGCGAAAATGCCCACGAAGAACACAGAGCAAGGGCCAGCGAAAAAGCTGACGAAGGAAGAAAAGCAGGCCCGCCGGAAAGCGCGCAAAGCGGCCGGCGACGAGGACTAATTCCGTTTCCGTGGCGGTGGCGACAACACGTGATCCACCGGCGGCGATTTGTGCTCGCAGTACGATAAGCACAACAGCCCGTAGGCCGTCACGAGGTTGGGATCGTTTTCCATCCACCGCTTGTTGTCATTCGTCCAACTGCCATCTGGCTTTTGGGCAGCGATGTACTTGTCGGCCAATTCCGCACGCCAATTGTGCGACTTGCCTGCGCTATCGACAAATTTGTCCTCTCCCATCGCATCCAGCGCTTTGGCAAACGTGTGGTAGTAGTAGTACAAACCTTGCGGACCCATGCCGGGGTTTTCATCGAGAGTGTAATGCTTCTGAATCCATTCGTAAGCCGCCTTCACGCGCGGGTCATCCTTTTTCACTCCGGCGTAAATCATGCTCTTAAATCCCGCGTACGTCATCGACCCGTAGCTGCGCAGGCCGCCGTCATCCGTCTTCCCGGCCGGGCTTTGGCCACCCTCTGCAGGTGAGTAGATAAAGCCGCCGTCGTTCACCTTGTCAGCAAACGGCTCGGTGTTGTACTTCGATTTCAGGTTCTGACATCGCGAAACAAAAATGAGTGCTTTTTGAATCGCAGGATCATCGTCGCCGCGTCCTAATTCGTGCAGGGCATCGAGCAGAAAACCCGTATTCGAAAGATCGGGTCGGCTCGCTGAACCGTAACCTGCGCCGCCGTAGAACACGTTATCTTCGCTCTTTCCTTCGTCTTCGTCCCACTGTTCCTTCTTCACAAATTTTTCCGCGGCAGCGAGAAGATCATCGTAGCGTCGATCACGGTTAGCTTCTTTGAAGGCAGTGATTGCCAGACAAGTTTCGTAGTTCTTGTGATTGCTGCCACTTTGATAAACGCCGCCGTCTTCATGCCGATTCGACTCAAGGTACTTGAACGCTTTCGCCACCGTGGCATCATCCACAGCTTGACCCGAGCGCAGCAGTCCGGCGGCAACGATCGCCGTCACGCCGGGACCAGACCTTCCGCTGAACGAGCCGTCTTCAGCTTGCGCTTTCTTCAGGAAGTCCGCGGCGCGCGCCGTCGCGACTTTCACTTTCGGAAGGTCGACCTTGGCCGGTGCGTCATCGGCGAACGATTCCACCACAAAGCCGATCGCGACCATCGCCAAGGTAAGGAATGCTAGTTGTAGTTTGTTGATTCGCATAAGATTCTTCCTTGCGCAATGGTCAACTGCAGATCGACATCGCCAGCAGAAACACGATCCAGATGGCGAGCAGTATACTCGCCACAATGACTTGCCAACGGCTGCCTTTCAGGGCAGGCACCGGTGTTTGCGAAGCCGGCGAATCGAAATCGTCGCGATTCAAATTCTGAGTGTTTCGAACCGACATCAGTGAAATTGAAGCCGTCGCACGGCGAGCAGTCGCGATCGCTAAGAATCGGATGTGATTGGCAGAAACGCATCCCGCAAGCCGGTTTCGAAATCGAAGACATTTTCGAAATCCTCACGGCGATCCGCATCCGTCTTCTTCATCTGACCGATTTCGATCAGGTTAAACACGATCTCGCCAAAATCCGCGGTCGATCGCACGCCCCACTCGTTCAGCACATTCTTCGAGAGCATGCCGTATTGCTGGATGGCGTATTGGCGAATCGCTTCGCACAGCTGCTGACCAGTCACGTGACGTTCTTCATCCGGGTCCGTTTCGCCTTGCGGCGCCATGCCGCCGATGCCCAATTGTTCTTGGGCAAAGCGCAAGGCTTCGAACACGAAGAAGTAAGCGTCACGGTGATATCGTCGATCGCGGCGGAGCAACTCGGCCAGCGGATGATCTTGATCTAACATGCTTCTATTGTCGATGGCCGCCGCGTTTTAGGCAACAAGAGGAGTCGAAATACTAGACAGTGCGGCACATTTTGTGGACGAAAAAGTGACACCTGTGAAGCGGCCAATTGGCCGATCCAAAAAATATTTGCGACTGTAATTGACACAGCGACTAGTTGCCGTTTGTCGGCTCGGCGGCGTCCGAGTCGGCCTTCGGCTCCGCGGCTTGCTTTTCACTCTGCTTGCGCCGCTTGCGGAACACAGTATCCTCGAGCTCCGCGAGATCGGGCGGTACGATTTCGCTCAGCGGTTCTTCCGCTTCAGCGCCGCTCATTTCGGCCGGTTGCTCCGGTCGAGGTTTGCGCTCGCGCTTGAGGACCGTGAGCACGTCGGCGGCATCGATTACGATGCGGCGGCCATCTTCCATTTCTACGAGCACCTGCCCGGCAAGAATCTCTTGCGCCAATACGCGGGCACGCCCCGAGTTCGTGATGATATCTGCCCCGACGGGCGGCAACTCGCGTTGCAGATCTTGATACGTGTCGTACTCGTATCGCAGGCAGCATTTGAGCCGACCGCAACGACCCGAGATTTTCGTCGGGTCGAGCGTCGCACGCTGCAGTTTCGCCATTTTCATCGAAACGGGCGGCATCTCGCTGAGATGCGTGTTGCAACACACGAGTTTGCCGCAATCGCCGTAGTCGGCGAGCAGCTTCGCTTCGTCGCGCACACCGATCTGCCGCATTTCAATGCGCGTTTGAAACTCGGTGGCGAGCGTCTTCACAAGATCGCGAAAGTCGATGCGATCTTCCGCCAGATAATAAATGACAACGCGTTCGCCACCGTACAGGTGTTCGACATCCACCAAGCGCATTTCAAGATTGAGCTTAACGATCTCGCGTTGGCAAATTTCGTACTCGCGGCGTTCTTGCTCAAACATTTTGCGCAGGTCGCGAATATCGTCGTCGGACAAGCGCCGCAAGATTTGGCCCTGCTTGGGCTCTTTCAACTGGGCAATCGCCTCATCGCTGGCTTCACACAGGATTTCGCCCGACTCGAGGCCCCGGCTCGTGCGCGCGACAACCTGGTCGCCGCGCACGTACGTATCGCGACCGCGGGGCGTGAATACGCCCAGATTTCGCATCACTCCATGGCGAACAACGTAGCGGGGCATGGTGATCGTTGCAGATGATTCGTGGTGTCAGCTCAGTCGTTAAGTATACTGCGAGCTGCATGAATTCTACAGTCGCGTGGCCAACGGTGGGCGACAAATTAGCGCAAGAAAAGCGTCGCCAGAATTGG
>DATBAY010000440.1:0-2422 GCA_036271295.1 Lacipirellulaceae bacterium
AAGCGGAATCCAGGGCGGCAGCACCGTCTGGAACTCGCCGGCAATCGAGAGCAAGGACGCAATGCAAAGAGCCGCAGCAATTCCCATGGCGATTCGAGCCGTGACGATGCGGGCGGTACGGCGACCGAGCGCAGGCCATAACATGGCACGCAAGATCGGCCCGCCATCGAATGGATACGCTGGGAGCAGATTCAGCAGCATCAGGTTCCAATTGAGCCACAGCATAATCTTCGCGGCGATCAGCGCGGTACCGGCCGGTTCGAGCAAATCCTGGGGCGTAGCGAAAGGATTTAATAAACCGAGCAATTGCGTGTTTCCGTCGAGCGTGAGTCCGATGGCGACGAGGACGGCGATCAATAAATGCACGATCGGTCCGGCGAGGGCGACGAAGAGATGAATCTCTGGCTCATCGGGGACGCGCGGCGATATCAGACCGCCGACGGGGCCGAGCACGACGGCGTCAACTTTGCCGCCTACGCGCAACGCAGCGAGCGAATGGCCCATCTCGTGTAGCGCGACGCTCACGAGCAGCAGGCCGATCAGCATTAGGCCGGCACTCATCAGGTCCGGCTCAGGCAACGTGAATACCAGCGCGAGCAGTGCCGAGAGCAGGAAGAAGATATGCAAGTAGACCGAGACGTTCCACCAACGCCCAAGGCTTAAACTCCAGCGTTGGACAGAGCACCCGGGCATGCGACGACTCAAGAAGGCAAAAGAAGTGCGGGCCAAAGAGCGGAATGACGGCCAACGCGAAGGCCGCCGAACGTCTGCCCCGTCGGCCGAATGTATCGTACCAACCTCGTGAAAAACTGGCAAATGTCTCCGCCAGAATCGGCCGTCGCCGCTAGAATAATCGTTGCGACCCGAGGCCTGGTCCGAGGAATCATGGCTATCAAAGGTTAGCATAAGGTCGGATTGCCACGTCGGATTGGTTTACCCACTTTTACGCTCGCGGCGGCGGTCGAGTTCAACTCAGCAAAAGTCTGTTGAAATGAGTGCAAACGAACGAACCCTGTTGGAAAACCGGCGATTTGCCGTGGTGGAGCGGACGGTGACGCGGCCCGATGGCCAGGCGGCTAGCGTGCAATTCGTGCGACATCCCGGTTCCGTCGCTATTTTGCCCATTTTGGATGATGGTCGTATCTGCCTGATTCGGAATCGACGTCTGACCGTGGACAAAACGCTCATTGAAATTCCAGCCGGAACGCGCGAACCCGACGAAGAACCGCTCAAAACCGCACACCGCGAATTGGCGGAAGAAACGGGCTATCGCGCGCGGCGAATGGAGGAGATGGTTTCGTACTATCCATCGCCCGGAATATCGAGCGAGCGGATGCATCTTTATGTCGCACGCGAGCTGACCGCCGGCGACACGGCTCGCGAGGCGAATGAGGAGATCGAAAATTATCTGGTGACGTGGGATGACGCGATGGCGCTCGTTGAACGCGGGGAGATCGTCGACGGAAAGACGATTCTCGCCCTCCTGCTCTATAAACAGGGCGAATCCGCGTGAGCTATACTGGATGAGCGGGTGTGGCACGGGGCGGATTCTCGAGAGGCGGCTTTTCTCATGCGTCGATTTCGCGCGCAATTGGCGGCTGGGGTCTTCATTCTGCTAACGGGCTCGAGTTTCGTCGCAAGTCCTGGCGGCAGTAGCTGTTCGGCCGACGAGAATCACGGGTCCTCAATCCGCGATGCGAAGCTGCCAGCGTCGCTTCAGTTAGTCGATGTCGACGGCCGGCCGTTCGATTTGCGGAAGGCCAGCAAAGGCCGAGCGCATGTCGTCGTCTTCGTTCGGTCGGATTGCCCGATCTCCAATAAGATGGCGCCGGAAGTGCGCGAGTTGTGCACGGCCTTCAAGTCGCGCGAGACGGACATTTATTTGGTTTATGTCGACCCGCGTGAATCGGCCGAGGCCATTCGCACGCATCTGCACGATTACGAATACACGTGCCCCGCCGTGCGCGATATGAAGCACGAGCTAGCCACGGCGACGGGAGCGACCGTAACGCCGGAAGCGGTTGTGTTCGATCGCGATTGGAAGGTCGTTTACCGAGGGCGGATCAACAATATGTTCGAAGACATCGGCAAGTCCCGTGACAAAGCGACGACGCACGAATTGCGAGATGCGATCGACGCCACCTTGGCGGGGCGAGCAATTGCTGAGCCCGAAACGAAAGCGATCGGTTGCTATATCGACGACTTAAAGTGAGAATGAACTCATCGCGGCGTTGAGCGGGCTGCTGCCGTGCAAAACTCGGTGTTAATCACGATGATGGTGCGCCCGCTTCCAATCGTTCTGTGGTGTTTTGTTGTGGCCGCCTGTTGCGGTTGCGACGTTTCTCGTACTGCCACATCGAAGGCAGATGCCCAGGCCGCGTCCTTAGCAAAAATCGCGAAACCGCCTGAAGCGAAGGTAGTT
>DATBAY010000441.1:0-3163 GCA_036271295.1 Lacipirellulaceae bacterium
GCATCGCCTGGATCACTTGCTCCTCCACTCCGTGCTCGTGCATGTAGATGATGTCTTGCGCATTCACGGGTGCAATGCTTGTCGAGCGGTTGACGTAGCAAATGATGAACCGCGGATTGACGCCCGCCTGGGTCATCGCCACGACTTCCGACGGCGTCGCCGGACCCGGGGCGACGGGACGGCCGAGTTGAGCCGCAATATCGGCGCGGTTGCGGGCGTCGATATCTTCAAAGCTCGTGCCCAGTGCTGCGGGTGGCGGGGCCGGCGCCGTGGGCGCGGGACTGTGCTGAAAGTAGGGCGACGAACGACAGCCCGCGACGATCATCAGCAGGAAGATCGCCAACAAGCGGTTTGGCCGCACGAACGTTAAGACTGCGTTCATCGCTGCTGCTAAGTACGTCGGTGCGCGGATCAAGGCATAATAGTTATCGATCGCCGCAGCCGAAGTGATCAATTTCGGCGATTGGCGTCAGGGTGCAGCGTTTTGGGAAAGCTGCATGGTTGCTAGCTGCTATCAATTTTCCGCGATAGGCTATTGGCTGTACCCAGTTCGACCGGGCCTGGAATGTTATGACTACCACGCGGAGCGTAATCATCGTCGGAGCCGGTCCCGCCGGCATGGCGCTGGGCTACCTCCTCGCACGCCGCGGCATCGAAGTCACCGTACTCGAATCGCACCGCGACTTCGCTCGCGTCTTTCGAGGCGAAGGCCTGCAGCTCAGTGGCATCGACGCGATTCGGCAGATGGGCCTTGGTGATCGGCTCGATCGAATTCCGTACGTCGAAGCGCGAATGATCGAAATGTACGCTCGCGGCCGACGCGTTCTCCGCACCGATGCCGCCCGGATGGGTCGCGCGAACGTACGGTTAGTGTCGCAGCCACTACTGCTCGAAGCGATTGCCGGGGCCGCCGGCGCGTTCCCGAGTTTCCATCTAATCCGCGGCGAGCCGGTTCGTGAGTTGATTCGAGAGAATGGGCGTATCGTGGGCGTTCGCGTTGGCGCAGGTGAAGCGTCTCACGAGTATCGGGCTGATCTCGTGGTCGGTGCCGATGGCCGCCATGCCATCACGCGAAAACAGAGCGGCCTCGCCGAATTATCTGCGCCGCAAAGTTTCGACATCCTTTGGTTCAAGGTGCCGTACACCGAGGCGTATCCCGACCGCAACACCGCGATGGTCGACATCGGCGATCTGCGTGTCGGGCTCGCGTTCCCGACCGCGGACGATCACCTTCAAGCGGGCTTTATTATTCGGAAAGGCACGTTCAACGAGCTGCGCGGTCGCGGCGCGGAGATATGGACTGAAGAGCTGATCAACGGCCTTCCCGATTTTTTGGCCGAACAGTTGCGAAAGCATCGCGATGCGGTCGCCGGCGCAACGCTTCTCGATGTCGTCTGCGGACGACTGGTCGATTGGTCTGTGCCCGGCCTGCTGCTCATCGGCGATGCGGCGCACCCGATGTCGCCAATTGGCGGCCAGGGAGTCAACATTGCACTGCGTGATGCGCTCGTGGCCGCGAACCATTTGGTGCCCGCGCTATTGGGTGGAGACGCAGTAGCAATCGACGCGGCCGCGCGGCGAGTACGCGACGAACGCTGGCCCGAGATCGTCGCAGCCCAGCAAATGCAACAGCATCAGGCGCGGATGATGTTCGCTCCCGACAATTGGCGCGGTCGCATGATTTACCGCATGATTCCGTTCATGATGCGGCTCGGCCTGCTGCAATGGCTAAACCGTAAGGAGTACCGGCTCATGTCGCAAGGCGTCGTGCCCGTGAAGCTGGCCGTGTGACGCGCGCAGCGCTATGATGACGGCATCGGTCGTCAGCACATCCGGGCGGAATTATTTGCAGGAGCGTTTTATGCCACTCGGCTCGTTTACAAACCAACCACTCGCCGAAAAAATTCTCGCGGCGCTCGACACGATCTCGGGTTTGCACCCCGGTTTTCGACCTGTGCATGCCAAAGGTGTCATGTGCACGGGAACGTTCACACCGTCGCCCGAAGCCGCAAAGTTGACGCGCGCTCCGCACGCCATTCGGCCGACGACGCCCGTCATCGTGCGATTCTCCGATTCGCCCGGCGTACCGACGGTGCCAGATAACGACCCCAAGCAATCCGGCCCGCGCGGAATGGCCATCCGATTTCAATTAGGTGAGCACGAACACACCGATATCGTCGCCCATTCGAGCAACAGCTTCCCCGCCCGCACTGGCGAGGAGTTCCTGGAGTTCCTGGAAGCCGCGATTTCGAACGCTGGCGGGAAACCCGACGCGCTTGCCGCGTTTCTAGCATCGCATCCGGGCGCAAAACGACATGTCGAACTGCCCAAGCCGATCCCCTCCAGCTTCGCGCGTGAAGTTTACTTTGCCATTACGGCGTTCAAGTTCACCAACGCCGCCGGCGAAAGCAAATTCGGCCGCTATCGCATCCGCCCACAAAGCGGCGTCGAGCATTTGTCGGACGACGAGGCGGCGAAGAAGAGCCCGAACTTCTTGATGGACGAAATCGGCCCGCGCCTCGCGCGCCACCCCGCGAACTTCGATATCTTCGTCGAAGTTGCCGATGCTGCGGACGATCCCACGAATGCCACCGTGCCCTGGCCCGAGAAGTGCAAAGAAACGAACTTCGGAACGCTCACGCTGACCGAGCGCGTCGACGACCAAACGCCCGAGCGTTTGAAGATGATTTTTGATCCCGTGCCGCGCGTCGAGGGCATCGAATCGGCCGGCGATCCGCTTACCGAACTGCGCTCGGATATTTATCTGTTGAGCGGCCGGCGTCGCCGCGCGGCAACGCAGTAATTGACTCGCAAGTTTATTCCTCCGGTCCCCTCCCCTTCGACGGGGAGGGTTAGGGAGGGGTGACTCTCAGCGTTCGCCACGCGCTTGTAGCGAGCCTCCCACTTGCTACTGCGAAACCAGCTCCACCAAATGCCCATCCGGGTCGTAAATGTAAAGCTGCTTAAAACCATCTGGCCGCTGTTGCAGTGGCAAGGCAATACGAATCCGCTGCTCTTCAACTGCCGCCAACGCTTTCGCTACATCGTCCACAGCGAACGCAATGTGATGTCCGCGCGATATGATCGTGCCGCCCTCCGCCCATCCGGCCGGCCCTGATTCGGGGCTTTCCTGCGTGGCGTGAATAAGAACGCCCGCCAGCTC
>DATBAY010000442.1:0-9765 GCA_036271295.1 Lacipirellulaceae bacterium
TTTGATGGGGGCCGGCGGCCGTCGTTGATTGCGGCGACGCACCATTTTGCTTTTGTGGTGGGGTATTGAATCCAAATGAACAGGGCGATCGCGAAGACCGCAACGATCGTCAGCAGGCGTTTGAGAGTGAACCTGGGGCGCATTGAGTTGGGAGTAAGGGGTGCGCGGGGACGCGCCGGTCGAGACCGGCCGCTAAATGGCGGATGAAGTTCGCAGTGGAGTGGGGTTAGCGTTGCATTTTTTGGATTTGGCGTTCGGCTTCGCCGCGAGTTTTGCAGACGATCGTAAAGAAGGAGGCCTTCTTGTTGGTGGCTTCTTCTTGTTCTTTCCACTTCTTGGCGGCGTCGGGCGAGGTGGTGATCGCGAATTTGATGGCGAAGGAGTGGCCCTGTTTTTCGACGCTCTTCACTAAGTAGTGCGTTTGGTTTTCGATGGGGTCAAGGTAGTCCTTTTGCATCGTGGGGCTGGTTAGGTATTGCTGCAGGTCTTTTTCGAGCGCGGCATAGTCGTTGCCAAAGTGTTTGGCGAAGCAGGGATCGGCTTGGCCGACGTGGGGGCGGTTGGCTGGATCGAGGGGCTCGTACTTGCTGATGTCGGCCAGGTACTCACGGAATGCGGCGGGCTTCTTTTTGGCGAGATAATGAACGAGGCCCCAGGCGAGCGCGTAGCCGTTGGCGTCGATCTGCGGAGATTCGACGAGCGTTTCGATCGCTTTGCCCGATTCCTCGTGCATTTGGAGGAGGCTCCACATGCGGATGTCGTTGACCATGCCGGCTTTGGTCCACTTGACGGTTCGCGTCGGAAGCTCGGCATTCGCGCTGTGGACGAGCGTGGAATTCACTTTGAGCGGGCAGTAATACTCGGGAAGGCCTTCGCAGATCCACGCGGGCCAGTGGGCGAGTCGTTTTTGAACACCAATGTTGGCCAGCAGTTGGTGAACGCCTTCGTGGGCGATCGTGTAGCAGGCTTGCTTGGCGGCGAGCTCGGGGGCGGCGTCGCCAAGCTGCTTGTCTTCGTACATGACGATTTGGTTCGTCAGCATGCTGTAGTAAGCGAGGACCTCGGGCGGCATCGGGTGGATGGCGTCGTAGGCGGCGCGATTCGGCACGATGAGGACGACGAGCGGCACCTGCGGCCGATTTACTGTGAGTCCCCAGGATTTTAGATCTTTCACGACGCCGGGGAGCATGGATTCCAGGATGGACTTCGCGCGGGCGAAGAACTCGTCGCTGCAGTCGTAAGCGTAAAGATAGAAATTGCCTTGCTCGAATTTGTATTTTGAGTAGCCGGTGCGCTTAAGCGTTTCGACCAGCTGTTCTTGCGTGTCGGGGACGAACGGTTCGGTGGTTGGTTTCGCTTTTGATAGTTCGATGAGAGAGAGTTCGCCGGTGGGGAGCATGACGAGCGCGTACGGTTCGATGCGGCAGTAGAGTTGGACGACTTGCGGCGCGCCGAATGGCGGTTCGATTATGAGCCGCTCATCGTGGGCGGCGATGGGACGGGAGTCGGCGGGGAGCGCGAGGCGGAACTGCTGCGTGTTCGGGGTTGGGACGGGCGGTTGCGGAGTTCCCGTTTGCGCGAAAACGGTGGTGGGAGCTAGTGTTGCCGCGGCGAAGAGGAATCGACCGAGCCACGATGTCAATGAAGGCGGCCGCATAGTACAACAATGCGCCATCATGTGCGCGCCCCCCCGTGCCATTGCGATTCAGTGTAAACAACTCGAAGTGAGCTATTTGTACCCGCGTTTTTTGAAAAAACAACCACGGAGATTGGCGGTGTCGCGGCGACGGACAACGAGCCGCACAGCTTGCCTAAGCGTTACCTCCTTGGATCGCCGCGGTGACGCATTGAGTGTCGTGCCGGTTCGGAAAGATTTGCGTATCGATCCGTCGGTGCGTGGTGGGGTGAGTTTTTGTCGTGGCGAATAGTTTTTGCTGGGGCTCCCCAGATTGGCCGATGCAAGTGACAGAAAGTCTGATTTCGGCCCATTGCCGACGATCACCACTTTCTTACGGAGCGGAAGGGCGGGAACATGATAACCTCATTGCGCACGTTAGGTGCGGCTGGCGTGCTGTGGTATATGGCGAGCACGGCCATCGCGACACCGACCATTGATACTTCGCTGGCGAATTATCCTGAATGGAATGAGAAGTCGACGCTTCCGAGCGCGACAGCTTCTGTACCGTTCATGAAAGATTCGGCCGTCGAGCTGGCGAGTGACGACGAACCTACGAAGGCAGATGAAAAGAGTGACTCGAATTGTTCGTCGGGCCAGGACTGCAATTCGTGCGGTTGCTGCGACATCAATTACTGCTGCTGCCCGCCGTGGTATGTGGATGCCGGTGTTGTGATTTTGCACCGCGAAAAATCAAACGCGCATCCAATCATGCGACCGGTTGGCGGTCTTCTTCCGTACTTCAGCGCCACGGAAGATCCCTTTGGCTGGAATGGCGACTTGGATATCACGGTCGGATACCGGACGGATTGCTGTAATGCCTGCGAAGTGCGGTACTTTGGCGACCCGGGAGCGACGGATCGGGAATCGATTGCGTTTGGATTCGGAGGGGCGCCACCGATCGGATCCCAATACACGATCGCCACGGGCGGCCCGTTTGACGTATTAAGGTTGGATGCGGAGTATCAGACCGATCTGCACAGCATTGAAATTAATCAGCGCCACACGGTGGCGAACAATATTACGTTCCTCTCCGGCTTCCGCTACCTGGAAGTGGATGAAGACTTAAGGTTCGACGTGACCATTGTCGGTCTTCAGGTCGCGGAATACGCGTGGAGCGATGACAACCATTTGTACGGCGGACAGCTGGGCACGGATCTCACGTGGTGGAATAGCGGTCCGTTGCGAGTCAATTCGGTCTTCAAGGGGGGCTTGTACGGCGTCGAGTCTGACAATGCCTATACAAATCGGACGATTCTGGGGACTACCATCCACAACGGCGCCAACGCCAGCGACGTGGCGTTCGTCGGTGAAATCGATTTGCTGGGCACGTACAGCATCTGCCGCCACGTGGCCCTTCGGGGCGGTTACCAACTGCTATGGATCGATGGCCTTGCGTTGGCGAACAATGTCGCGTCGGAAACAAATCCTGGCAACGGCGGGGCCGTAATCGATACGGACGGCTATCTTTTTTACCATGGTGCGACGGTCGCGCTAGAGTTCACGTGGTGAGCGCGACGCGTACTGATAATTCGAATAACTACGAGAACCTTCGCTTCGGCGAAGGTTCTTTTTTTATTTTTTCAGCGGCGGCGGGTTGGTACCCGGCGTCATGGGATGGCGGCGCGCGGCGCGGCTAAACGTCTCGTCCGTTAATTGGCACTGCTTCATTTGATTGAAAGCGGTTCATCCATACGGCGATTGCCTGCGCCGCCGGGCGCGGAGGTGCTATCACGCTCGACTGCGACATTCGGGCGTTGCTAGCGCGCTAGTTTCTGCCATCGTTTCATTCGTTCGTAACACACGCCAGCGCAAGCGTATGAGGGGTACACGGACGCCGATTGTTGGCGGTCGGATTTTTACCCCGAAATAAGAAAGGACGAACCATGTCCAAACGATATCGCAAATTGAATATGGAAACGATGGAAGCCCGGCAGATGATGGCCGGCGACGTGATGGCGAACGTCACCGGCGGAACGCTTTATTTAAACGAGGCGACTGGCCAGGCTGGCCGTGATAACTCGGTGATTGTGTCGCAGATTGCGCCGGGCAAGATTCGCGTGACGGGCAACTCGACCACGACTGACGGCACGTTGAGCAAGATCAACGGAGCTGCCTCGCAGGACTTCAACGTGACCGGGGGATTGGTGGTGAGGTTCGGCGGCGGCAGCGACTTGATCGTGTTCGATCAATCGGCGCCGCCGGCGTTTACGAACGTCGACATCGACACGGCCGCGCCGCCCGTCTTGGCTCAGCCACTCGTGAAAGGTGCTACGGGCATCACGCCGCTTACAACGCCCGATAATGACAACGTTATCATGTGGGGAGCCAAAATCGCAGGCAACCTGACCGTCAACACAGGTGCCGGCGACGATTGGGTGTACGTCGCCAACACTTCGATCGGGGGCAACGTGTCGATCAACACGGGCTCCGGCGCCGACACAGCTCAGCTTGAAAATATGGTGGGCACGATCGGCGGCAACGTCGATATCCAGCTCTATAGCTCGCTCGCAGAGAAGGATGCCGATTGTGCGTGGCTCGACCACGTATACGCGTACGGCAACATCAATGCGCGTGGCGGAGACGGCGCGGACTTGCTGCATCTCGACAACGTAACGTCGTACAAAGACTTTAATTTGGACGCCGGCGCGGGTGACGACAAGCTGGAGATCAACACCGTGTGCGCGGTCGATGATTTCTTCGCTCAAATGGGCGATGGAAATGACGCCGTGACGTCGAACGGTTTGTATATCATCAACGGCAAAACGCAGATCGACGGCGGTGCCGGCACGGACAGCATCACCAAGACCGGCGCGTTCCCGACAGCTCAGCTCACGCAGAGCAGTTTTGAGTGGGTGAACGGCCGGCCGGTGGGATTGTTAGTCAACCCGGTGGCAATTCAGCCGGTGATGGCTCGCGTTTGAGCGATCGTGATTTTCGATCGATTGGT
This sequence comes from Lacipirellulaceae bacterium, assembly GCA_036271295.1. GTDB lineage: Bacteria > Planctomycetota > Planctomycetia > Pirellulales > Lacipirellulaceae > JABDGM01. The sequence continues at coordinate 4,626 of DATBAY010000442.1, forward strand.
GTTTCGAACCGCTCCGCGGCTTTCGGGCCGCGGGGCGTTTTTTTGTTTATGGGCTAATACGAGCCGCTCACTTCGTCGCCGGCGCGGGTGCCGAGGGCGACCCACACCGTGGGGTCGATGTCGTTGTTGATCGTTTGGACGCTGCCATCGGCGAACATAAAGTGGACACCTTGCGGGTGGGCGCTGTTCGAATCTTCGACGTGGTCGAGCGCGTTATTGGGAACGCGGTCGTCAGCGACCGTACCGGTATTCGTAAGGATGAGCACGGGCGGGCCTTCGTTTTCGTACGTTGGATTGAGTGGCGGGATCACGGAGTTGGTGATGGCGCCGACCCAGGTGGTTTCGGGCGATTTGTGGCTGTCGCGCTCGCCGATCATGAGCGTGTGGCTGAGGCCATCGGTGATTTGTTTCAGCGCGATCGACTTGTTGCGAAAGAGGACGCCGGTGCCGGTGTCGGGGAAGTCGGTGACTTCCTGGGTGCCGGCGACGCCCACGTAGTTGCTGAAAGTTACTTGGGAGAGTGTGGTGCTGCCGCCATCTTGCACAGGAAATAGCGGCAGCTCGACGGAATCAGAGGGACAGCGAAAGACGGGGAGCGTGAGAGTGCGGGTTTGGTCGTAGAGTGGATCGGTGATCGGCTTCGTGAAGTCGATCTGGATCGAGGACTCTTCGAGATATGGCAAAATGTACGCTCCCCAGCCCCAACCGGGGCCGGTGCCGGGACCGTTGAGCGTAGTGGCGGCGGAAGTGTATCCGGGCGGAAAGGTGCGGCGGGTGCTTTCGTAGTTGTGAAGGGCAAGGCCGATTTGCTTGAGATTGTTTTTGCATTGCGATCGGCGAGCGGCCTCGCGCGCGGCTTGGATTGCGGGGAGGAGCAGCGCGACGAGGATGCCAATGATGGCGATGACGACGAGCAGCTCGACGAGGGTGAAGGCGCGGGGGCGTGGGGAACGGGCTGTCATATTAATTGGATGTCCTGAGGAATGAATTTGTATGGATGGGCGCGCGCACGCTCCGGTGGGAGCGGGGGCGCGATGCGTGGGATAACTCCCGGCAGAGCCGGGGGCTGTCGAGTTATTTCGGAGCGCAGTGATAGGGCGTTTTTCAGGTCCTTGCGGTGGGTGCCTGGAGCAGCGCCCCAGAGATTTGCGAAGACCTGGGGCGTTGCCCCAGGCCCGCACCGGAACACCTTCGCTAAAAATGCTCTAGCTTGTCGCGCAGCGTTAGTTACAAGGCCAGTGCTAGTGGCGGCAAATGGCGCGCGGAGGCGCGCTATTGCGTTCGCAAGCTGCGCAAGAAGTTACGCGAGAAGCGGTGGGGGGCCGCGCGGGGCGTGAAGGCCGAGTACAATCGGCGAATCGAAGATGGGTTGCTCGAGTGGCGCTTCGACGATCAGGACATGGAACGCAGGCACTTCGGCGACGTGGGGCGGCGCGCTGACGGCCTGCGCCAAGAATTCGCAGATTTCGCAATCGTGGTCGTCTGAGGCGGCGCGCGAGCTGGAAAAGTGCTTGCCGGCTGCGGCGAGTGACTCGCTGGAGGCTTGGTCGAAATCGCCGGTCGACGTGACGACAAGACTCGCGCCATGATGGTGCTCATCGGGCGTGAGCCAGTGCAGCCCTTCGCCGAGAAGCGCAATGCTGGCATAAGCAGCCAGCAGGGACCAAGTCAGGAGGTGGCGGAAGTTGGCACGCATGGCGGGACGCGAGCATTTTGGCACGTGTCGCCGATGTCGACAAGAAAGATATCGGTGGAGTTTGCAGCATGACCTGCTACGCACCAAAGAAACATTGGTTCGCCGATTCAATAAAAAACCGCAGGCGGCTCGAGGCCGCCTGCGGAGAGTTTTCAGACTGGATTTCACACAGCACTAGCGTGCCGACGGTCGGCGACGGAGTGAACCGATCGCGGCGAGGCCGATCGTCATGAGCAGGCCGGAGGCCGGCTCGGGGACCTGCGTTGTGTACAAGCGGAAGGCGAGGTCCTTCGAAAAGTTGCTGATTCCCTGTGGGCCGTCGGCGAAGTCGACATAGTTTTGCGGCAACGGGTTCTGCATGATGATTTGCTGATTGAGGCCTACGCCAGCAGGAAAGTAGCTCAACCGGCCTTGAACGGCATCATCTTGAAAGTGCCAGATGGGGTCGTTCGGCGTCCCCAGATTGATCTCGCCGGGGCTTACGGGTGCGGCAAGCGGATCTGGAATGGTGTAGTCGCGGTTGTGCCAGCCCCAGTTCGTGATGCCTGGCGGCGGCGGATTTGTCGTGCCGGCGGGGGCGTTGACGACGGCGGCGATCTTCAACCAATACACCACGTTGGCCTGTTCGGGAAACGGGTTGGCTAGCTCAGCGTTGTACTTGTAGATGAAATCGCCGTTAACGTCCTGCACGCCGGTGGGAGTTTCGGTAAAAGTTCCTGAGGCGGGAGAAAGCGCTCCGCTATTTAGAATTTCGTACTGCAGCGGGGCCTTCGGATAGCTGGGTTGGCCGTTTACGGAAGGATTGTCGGCTTCGAACCCGATCATAAACTGCTGGACTGGCGGTCCGGGCACGGCGCCGGGGGTGTCGTGATAGGAACCCCACCAAGTGACGTGGACGACCGGCCTGGAGACGGTGTCGGAGAAGTCGTCGGCCATGAACTGCCCTTGGTAAACCGGCTGAGTGGCGTTGTTGCCAGGACCATAGATGGTGCTGATTTCGTCGTGGCCGTTGTACACGCCGACGACGCCCGTCGTGTTGAGAATCTGTGTGCCGATCATCGGTTCCTGATCGAACTTCAGAAAGTCGCGCCCGGGGAGCGGGTCGGCCTGCGAGCGAGTCGCGAGGGCAAGCATCGCGGTCAAGCAAAGGATACGAGTAAGTGTGAAATTCATGAGACTTCTCCTGGAATGAGTAACGAGCTTGTGGATTTAGGACGAGGATTTCTGTGAGGCGCGAAGACGGAACGTGCCTAAGCTGCCCATGAGACTGCAAGCGATGAGCATTGCGCTGGACGGTTCGGGAATTGATTTTGTCGTGTAGAATGCCCACCCGCCGCCGCCGCCACCTTGAAATGGTCCGCCTTGGATTCCGAGTTCCATGTTGAAGGCGATCGTCTTCACATCTTGCGTGGTTTTGAAGAGCCACATGCCGACGTCGAAGTTGCCGCTCGGGCCGAACATTTGGTAAACGCCCGCGACCGGTCCGGTAAGTGTTGGAACCGGCACCATGAGCGCGACGGGCGTCAGCGGATTGTTCATATCGAAATAGCCATTAGGTCCGCCGATCCAAGGCGTGGTGATCACGGCGTTGGCGGCGTTGGTGGCAGTGATCTGGCGATAGTTTTCGGTGCTATCGAGATCGATCAGCGCGAAGATCGAGCCGGCCGGCAACACGCCGGGGTTGGATCCGCCGGTCGTACCCGAGAAGTCGATCACGACGTGATATTTGTCGCCGGTGTCGTTGTAGGGCGTGGCAATTAAGTCGACGGATGGCCCCGTGTTCGGCTGCAATCCCGTGGCTGTATAGTCGGCCGAAAGCGATCCGACGTTGGTTGGCAACAGCCCGACGAACGGCGTTGCGGGGATGCCGTTAATGAAACTACTGGCGTTGACGGTGGCCGTGCCCGTTAGTTGCGAGCCAGCCGGCCAAAAGCCCGTTGACGTGACGCCGCTGCCAAAAAAAGTCATCCATTCGGCTTGAGCGTGCGTGGCGGCCAATCCGAGAAGGATCAGCATCGCGCACAATAATCGTGGCATTTTCATAGAGGTTACTCCCATTAGCGTGCTTGAAAGAAAGTCGTAGTCGCGATGGTTTCTCGCGATTCGATGTAAATCGATCGATTAGCAGTTGGCGGCCCATTGCCTGCCGCGGCCACGGCGGTTGGCGCCGTTAAACGAACGGGCTTTGTTGCGCGAGGCATGGGTAGCGCGGCCTCGGAGTTTTGCGCGGGACCGCGCAGTTTGCGAGCGGACAGGAAATTCGCCGGCGCTGCGGTAAGTGAAGCGTTCGAAGCGATCGCAGTTGTCGGAGTCTTCGAATTGAGTGTCGTAGCGATGAGAATCGTTAACGGTGGCGATCATGAGCATGGTCCTTGTGAATGGGCGTAAGGCTTAAGTCGTAAGTGGTCAGTGGTCAGTGACCGAAGTTTGGATTGTCAGGGGGGATGGAGTTTGGCTGGGGAGGCACGGTGATCGGTTGGCCCGCGGATGCCTACGGGTGAGTCGCGGACATGGGTTTGATGTACGCGGGACGGCGTGCGGTGGGGCTCGATAAATGGCAGCAAAGCGCCTTCGACGAGAGCCACTATGTCGCCGGTAGTTACGAGATAGGTGTGCACGCCCGCGGCGCGCAAGATGTGTTCGGTTTCGGTATCCAAGTTGTGAGCGATGGCGATGCGGTAAGGTCGCGGGCCGCGGATACGGAGCTGATCGACAAGCTTTGCAGTCGGCGCGAGTTCACTCGTCGCATCGATCCAGAATGCTACGCAAAGCGGCTGACGTAGCTCGATTTGTTCGATTAACGCGCGCAGGCTGGGCCGCGCAACGAGTGGCCAATCGCAGACCGCGACGACCTCGGCGACGAGCGCCGAGGGCTGCGCGGAGTGCGTGATGAGTAAACCGCAGGTTGTGCTTTTATTCACCATTAGACCACTCGAAAGATCGTTGAATGCTTGATACGGCACGCGTGTAAAGCGAACGCAATGCCAGAGTGGTGCAGCGCGCTAAGATCGCGCCGTAAGATGAGGCGACGAATGGAGGTTATGATTATTTAAGCGGCGAAGAGTGGCGTGCGACGCCTAGCGCGTGAGTTGGTGCGCTATGTGCCAAATTCAATGTGCGCGCGGGGCGCAAGTTGAAATTCACAACGACGTTAAGTTGGCGTTGGAACAGTATGGGCCGGTGGTATGTTTTGTACCTTGAGAAAAAATGGCTCCCGCAGAGGCGCAGAGAGCGCGGAGTTTCGGGATGGAATTAGGCCTCAGCGAACTCTGCGCCTCTGCGAGGCACTTCTAGCGCGGGCGAATGCGGGCCAGGTGTTCGAGGCCGTGGGCGACGATTTTGCGACGGAGGCGGTGGCGCTCGATGTCGAGGAGGCGGGCGGCATCGGATTGGTTGCCTCCGGTGACTTTTAGCACGCGAGCGATGAGGAGGCGCTCGGCGTCG
>DATBAY010000443.1:0-3966 GCA_036271295.1 Lacipirellulaceae bacterium
CCTCTGTGATCTCTGTGCCCTCTGTGGCAAACTATATCCCGTATGACCAAAGCCCAAGAAAAAAGTCGCATTCTCATCGCCGATGACAACGAGCCAAACGTCGAGCTGCTCGAAGCCTACCTGGCCGGTCTCGACGTCGAAACGGCCGTCGCCGTCGATGGTCAGGACACGTTGAACAAGGTCGCGTCGTTCAAGCCGCACCTCATCCTGCTCGATATCATGATGCCGAAGCTCAGCGGCTTCGAAGTGTGCAAAAAACTCAAGGGCGACCCCGCGACCAGAACAATCATGATCCTGATGGTCACCGCCCTCAACGAGCTGGGAGATATCGAACGGGCCGTGCAAGCTGGCACCGACGACTTTCTCTCGAAACCCGTCAATAAGGCAGAACTGCTCAAACGGGTCGATAACATGCTCAAACTGCACCACGTGACCGACGAAGTCGAGCGCCTCCGCCAGTACATCGAGCGGATGGAGAGCCGATAAATACCGGCTTCGGCCGAAAACAGCGTCCGCATGCACCACAACGGCTCGCGTAGCTTATCTGTCTCAAGTTGCTCGTACTGGGTATGATTGAGATATTGTGTCGCGGACGCCGGGTACCTAACTCATGTCGGGCCAACTCTATCCAGGCCAGGTCATCTATCGCGTCGTTAAGGCGCTCGCCGCGACGAGCGTTCTGTTGGCAGCAATTGTCGCTTCGGCGCGAGCCGATGAGGCGGCCGGGGCAGCCAGCGATTCCACCGTCCCAAAAGTGTCGAAAGACGCGGCGAAGACTGCGTCCTCATCTTCCGAAGCTCAGGAAGATCATGTCCGAGCGCTGATTCACGACTTAGGCAATCCGCGTTTTTCGGCGCGTCGTGCCGCGGCGATCGAGCTCCGGCAAATTGGCCCCGAAGCTTTTGATTTGCTTAACGCCGCAACGGACGACGCCGACCCGGAAGTCGCTGCGAGCGCCGGTTACCTGTTGCGGCAAATCGCTGTGCGCTGGGTACAACCCGAAGATTCGGCAACTGTCCGTGCTTTCCTCCGTCAATACGGTCAAGAAGCGGATAACATTCGCTCTCAGCGCATCGAGCAACTTGCGAAGCTACCGCAGAACGCGGGTGTTGTGGCCCTCACGCGGATAGTCCGATTCGATCGCTCGCCGATCCTTTCGCGCTCCGCGGCAATTGCGATTATCCGCCCCAAAGATTTGAGCTCATCAAGACCTTCGCTGGATGCTGCTGCGATCCAACAACAACTAGGCGCCAGCACACGCCCACCGGCGACTTGGCTGCGCCAGTATCTAGCCCAGCAGCACGACCGGGCGGCGTCGATCAAGAATTGGACCCAGCTCATCGAACAAGAGTCGGCCCGTCTCGACAAAGCGAGCGAAACGAACAATGAAATCGTACTTGGCTTGGAATGGAATTTGGCCGAACTCTATCGGCAAACCGGCGACACGGCTTCAATCAACGCCGTGCTTGATCGAATCGCCGAACTCGCCGGCGACGGAGCCGAAGACACGCTCGTCGACTTACTGAAATGGCTTACCGAAAACAAGGCGTGGAACACGCTTGATACATTTCTTGATAAGCATCAAGCTCAACTGGCCCAAAATAAGCGACCGCTTTATTATGCCGCATTGGCACGCGCGCTCGAAGGCAAGCATGAACTTGCCGACCAGTTAGCGGCAGACGCGGCGGCCGTCCAACCGCAGGGACGGCTCGAATCGTTCTCCTCCGCTAGAGACATGGAGGAGCACGGCCAGTTCGATTGGGCCGTCCGCGAGTACCGGCGGGCGATTGAAAAGCAGCCTTCCGATACGGGTGAGCCTTTCCTGGCTCGGCTGTCGCTTGCGAATTTGTTCCACGATTACGAACGCGAGCAGGATGCCGCCGAAGTGCTCGAGCCGCTCGTGAAATCCGTTCAAGGCGATAACACCGTCAGCCAACTCTATTCCCGAATTCGAGATTACTACAACGGCCGCGTCGCGACGGATCTGCCCGATCCCGATGGGATCGCCGCCCGCTACCATTTTTATCGGGCGTGTCAGTACCAGGCGGAGAAAGACCTCACCCGCGCGAAAGACGAATACGATCTGTCGCTCCAGTTCAATCAAGGCGATGCGGACGTACTAATTGGCGCGTATCACTTTCCGCAGGGCGATGCCAAGTGGCACGACGCGGTCCGCCAGCGCGTGCGAAAGTTAGTGCAGCAGTTCCAACAACAAATCGACGAAGATCCGGCCGACGCCACGCCCTACAATCAATGGGCTTGGATCGTGAGTAACACCGAGGGTGATTTGCAGCGAGCGCTGCGATACTCCCAGCGTTCGCTCGAGCTGAACCTCGGGGGCGATTCCGTCGCGGGCGGATATCTCGATACGTTGGGCCGCTGCTACTACGCCCTGGGCGACTACGAAAACGCAGTCAAGTGCGAGCGCGAGGCCATTGAGAAAGTAAGTTATCCGCAAGTCATGCGTCGACAGTTGGAACTATTCGAAAAGGCGCTAATCGACAAGAAAGCCGGAAAAGCACCTCCCGCCGAAACGTCGAAGTAAAACCGCGCCTGGTCTCTCCGTCGCTTGCGGTTTAGCGAATCCTCCAACCGTCCACGCCTTAATGAAGTACGTCCCCCTCAAGCGTGGCAAGCTGGCCTACATCGATCGCGGCAAAGGCCCGCCGATCGTTCTCGTCCACGGTTTCCCGCTCGACCACACGATGTGGAACGCGCAGATTGACGAGCTTGCAAATACCCATCGCGTCATCGCTCCCGACGTGCGCGGCTTCGGCCAATCGCCGCTGGGGGAAGTCGATCCCAATCGCGGAATTACCATGGAGGAATTCGCCGACGAAATCGCTGAGATGCTAGATGCACTTGAGATACACGGCCTTGTCGTATACGTCGGCCTTTCCATGGGCGGATACGTCGGTTGGCAATTTGTACGAAAGTATTCCAACCGCCTGCGAGCGCTCATCCAGTTGGATACGCGAGCAATCGCCGATTCCGATGAAGCTCGTGCTGGCCGCTTGCAAATGGCAGAGAACGTCGCCGATTGGGGCAGCGAACGTGTCGCTGAAATGATGGCCCCGAAACTGTTTTCAACGAACGCCCTGGAGACCCGCCCCGAGCTGATGGAAGATCTCCGCCGCGTCGTCGGACGAACGCCGCCCGCCACGATTGCGGCCGTTCAGCGAGGCCTGGCCGCCCGGCCCGACGTGACCGCGCAACTTCTCGCCGTTCGGGTCCCAACTTTGATCATCGTTGGCGAATTCGATGCGATCAGTCCGCCCACAGAAATGCAGGCCATTGCCAATGCCATCCCAGGTGCCACGTTCGTCGAAATCCCAAACGCCGGGCATATGACCACTGTGGAAAAACCGGCGGCGGTAAACGCAGCGCTCGAAGAGTTCTTGGCTCGACTGTAACGCACCCCAATTTCGAAGAACGCGTATAAGCAAGCCGGCTATTTTCCCGGCAGCGTGAAAACCGATTGGCTCTTCACGATCGCGTAGTCGTCCGGAAACGTATGAAATGCTTGCACCCGCAGGCTGCGATCGCGCGATTCGACATTGATGTAACTCATCGCCCCCAGGCCAAACCGGCCACTCGGCTCGAAGCAGTGCAGCAGCCCCTCGCGGGCGCCGATCTGGGTGAGTTCTTTCTGATAAGTCCAAAACGTTTCGCGAGCCACGGGTTCAAGCGCGAACTCCACGTGATAAGTAATTCCTCCACGGCACTCGAGTTCATCCGTGCAAGAATCTTTCAGCCGATGCGATATCAACCGCCGCCGCTGCGGCAACGGATGCTGGGCAGATGCCGCTACTTCGGTCAGCGTTAGGCCGTCATACTGCCAAGTTACAACATGTCCGGCATTGGTGATCTGAATGTTCGCCGTATAACCCGCGCGGGCAATTTGCCGACTTCGATGAATCTCAAACAACTCCGGGTGCAGTGACCGCCCATAGAGCTGAAACACCA
>DATBAY010000444.1:0-3782 GCA_036271295.1 Lacipirellulaceae bacterium
AACCGTGCGATATTCGCGCCGCTGCAACCAATTGCCGCCCACGTTGAACAATCGGCTTTGCGGCCGCTCGCTGCCTAGCACGACGCGGGCTTTCACTTTGTTCTTTGCCTGCCGCAGTTCATCTTCCGTCACGCCACTTCGTTCGACTTCGACCAGAATCTTTTTCAGCCGCTGGAGATTCTCTTCGACTGCGTCTGGTTCGCAGGCGAGCCACGAATAAAACATGCCCGCGCCGAGATACTCGTAGTGCCCTAAGCTTGCTGTCTCGGCTAAGCCCGGATCGACCAGTTCCCAATATAGCCGGCTGCCCGAATCGTCGCCGACGATCGTCGCCAGCAGTTTCGCAGCGTAGCGATCGTCATCCTCCGACGCGGGAGCATCGGCGAGCTGCAACACGTATTGCTGCGTAGCCGTTGGCCGATGCACGACTTCGAATTTCGGCTTCGACGAGGCGCGCGGCACGCTGCGCTTGGCGTCTTGCGGTTTCCAGTCGCCGCAGCGCTTGGCAACTTGTTCGACGAGCGCGTCGAAATCGATTTTTCCTGCCGCCGCGACGAAAACATTGTCCGCCGCGTACCGCGACGCGAAATAATCGCGCATCTGCGTGGTGGTGAGCGCGCCGACGCTTTCGTCGGTGCCTAACACGCTCTTCGCCAGCGGGTGCTTTCCCATGTGCAGCTGTTTGATCCGGTCATCCATTCCGAACGGAGGCTGGTCGAGGTACATCTGGATCTCCTCCAAAATGACCTTTTTCTCCATATCGAAATCCGCTTGGCGCAGGCTAGGCCGCAGAATGTCGGCCAGGATGTCGACGCTTGCCTCCTGATATTCTGGCAGGACCGAAGCGTAGTAGGCCGTGCATTCTTCGCTGGTAAAGGCGTTGTAGTGCGCGCCGATTTCGTCGAACTCGCGGTTCACATCATCCGCACTCCGTCGCGGCGTGCCTTTGAAGCACATGTGCTCAAGAAAATGGCTGACACCGGCAACTTCATCCGTCTCATCGCGCGAACCGGTGCGTACGAGAAACGCGACGCTCATCGAATGCGCGTCGGCGTTCGTCTCGGCGACGATTTCCAGGCCGTTATCCAAACGGTGCTTACGAAACTCCATCCGGCATCTCCAGCGGTTCAGGGCCGAGCGTCACCACGAGCAATTCGCTGGGCGGATTCGCTTCCAAAAACGCATTGATCGACTCCGCGGTAAGCGCGTCGACCAACTTTCCAACTTCATCCAGCGACCGCGCGCGGCCCAAATGATACCAGTCGCGCCCCAGCGCACCGCTCCGCGCCGAGGTCGACTCTTGTTGCATGATGAGCGAACTTTTAATGCGCGCCTTGAGACGATCGAGCTCGCTTTGCTCAATTCCTTTGCCCAGTCGCTTTAGTTCACTGATCGTCACGTCTAACGTTTCCTGCGCCCGCTCAGCCGTCGTGCCGGCGTAGCAGAGCACGCTGGCCCGATCGCGCTGCGTGTGCAGCGACGCATAGACCGTGTAACACAACCCGCGTTTCTCTCGCACTTCTGTAAATAGCCGCGAGCTAGAGCCACTCGACAGCACGCCGACCGCGGCCCAGGCCTGAAAGTAGTCAGGGTGCTTGTAGGGAATCGTCGGGTACGCGACTCCCACGTGTGATTGATTCGACTCGAATGGAATGTAATTCACTTTCGGCCGCCCATTACCAGTCGCCGGCTCGGCCGTGTTCGCGGCTTTCCAATCGCCAAACAACCGTTCGACCTCGCCGCACAATCGCTTCCAGTCGAAGTTCCCGGCGACGGCGAGAATCGTATTCCCCGGATGATAGTGCTGCGAATGAAACTTGCGTACATCGTCGATGGTTGTCGATCGCAGGCCGTCTTCTTCGCCGTTGCTTGATCGTCCCCATGGATCGGGGTACTGCCGTCGGCGTAGCTCGATCATGAGCTTGTGGCTTGGCTCGTCGTCGATCGACCGCAATTCTTGCACGCAGGTATTGCAGCCGGCTTCGAGTTGATCGGCGGGCAGCTGCGGCCGGCGAAGCAGATCGGCGAATAGCTCCATGCCGGCTGATAGATTCTCTTTCAGCGTCGCCCCGTGATACGTGGCCTGCGCCACGCCGACCGATTCACCCCGCTCGACGCCTAAGTTTTCGAGGTCGGAGATCCAGGCTCGGCTATCTCGCGAACCGGCTCCACGAAGCATCATCTCGCTGGTGAGCGAGGCCAGTCCTGCTCGCCCAGGTGGATCGTAGCAGCAACCGCTCGGCATTAAGAACGTGAACGCGGCCGACTCTAAAGATTGGTTCGGTTCGCCGACCAACACCATTCCGTTTGCAAGTTTCTGCGAGTAAATTTCCGCCACGTCTCAGCCACGCCGTCGCTGAACGGCGCCAAATGATGATTAGAAATGGTCAATTGAGTTGGCAGGCTCGACGGGAAATTCGAACCCGGCCGCCGCGTCAAGAATAGGCTAGCTCGACCGCCTTGAATAGCGTCTTCGTGCGACGGAACCCGAGTCGCCGATAGAGTCGCACCGCGCCGTCGTTCTGTGCTGTCACTTCCAAATAGACGCGTGAGATTCCCATTTGCTGAAATCCGGCGAGGGCCGCAAAAATCAGCGCAGTGCCGACTCCGCGGCCGCGATGCACCGGCGTGATCCCGATATTTTGGATCGCCCCGTACTTATGCGCTACGCGAATCCCCTGAATGGTGCCGCATGGCTCCGGTTCGCTGTCGGTTGTGGATCGCGCGAGCCAAGTTGCCTCGGGCAGGAAACCGTCTTTCAAACTGATTTCCTGCATCAAGCGGTGGCAGCCATCGAGCTCGCCCAAGCAGCTAAAGACGCCGGCATCGATCTCATCGCGGAAACTGTAATACTTCACTTCCGCGTGATCTGCAAGCAGGTCACGGTTCCACGGCGCGAGCTGGTAGCCCGGCGGGGAAAAAATGGGAATCGGTCTGCGGGTGCGCAGATCAAACTCCATTCGATAGCGTTTGTAGTAGCTAACGCTCATCGCACTACCGCGGCAAGAACTTTTATCATTTGCTCGCTAATGACCTCTTAAATGTACCCCTGTGCAACGTGATGGTCAAATTTTCTTCAGGCCCAGTAACGAGTTAAGTCGATTCGCTTAGTCGCATTGATGGGTCGGCGAGCGACGTTCTCCAAACGTCAGATCTCCTCGAATCGTTGTGGCTTCCGATCGAAGCGGGAACGTGTCCGGACCTGCGCCTTCCAGAGACGAGGCGATAAGGGCGCCTGCTCGGTGCTCTTCCACATAGTCGCAGCGGCGGCATGGTTTCCGGCAGTCGCCAATGTTGGGAACTTAGGAATTGCATCAATCTTGACAGTTGGGCGCGAACCCGTGATGATTTTGATTAGTCAAAAAATCTGAAGTCGGCGATCGGCTTATAACGATATTATCCGTCGTAAGTCTTTGTAAGAATTGGAATTGGGTAGTAGCGATGCTGTCGTAACTTATGCACGAATCTCTCGGCGAACATGGTGCAGAAGCCATTCGGCGCGTATCGAGCGGAAGCACGGGCTCGGCGGGGCCGGCGACGCACGTTTCGTTGGAGGGGATTCATGGAACTGTTGCGGTTCCGGAAAATGATGCCCAGTTTTGGCGTAATTGGCGAGCGTATGTCGGTCCTGCCTTGCTCGTAAGTGTCGGTTATATGGACCCGGGTAACTGGGCCACCGATCTGGCCGGCGGCGCCAAGTATGGGTTTTCGCTGCTGTCGGTCGTACTGATCTCGAACCTCATGGCCATCGTTCTGCAGCACCTGGCGCTGAAGCTGGGCGT
>DATBAY010000445.1:0-2120 GCA_036271295.1 Lacipirellulaceae bacterium
TTCACGATCAACTATAAGCACGATGCAAACTACGATTACTGGATGAATCGCGCCGAATTCGAGCAAACGCCCGATGCACTTACGGCCCGGACCCGCATGTACGAAGGTCGCGAAGCGTTCCGCAATGCCGACCTGCCGAAAGCCAAGCAGCTCTATCAAGAGGGCTTCGCCAAGTGGCGGGCCGTCATTGATAAGTTCCCCGCGATTCTTGATGAGGACCAAACCACGGGCGGCGACATCGTCGATTTCATTAAGAAGTATCGCCAGGTGCTCGACCAGCTGGATGAAAAGCTGGGCGATGATTTTCCCTTGTGGGATGTGCTCGAGAAATTCGACAGCGAGCAGGAATTCAACGCCGAGATGAAAGAGTACCGCGAGCGCCACGGTAAAGCGACCGCCGCCGACAAGGCGAAGGACGCCGCTGCCGCAGCAGCAGCAGCGGCGGCTGCCCCTGCCCCCGCCGCGACCACTCCCGCGCCAGCTGCGGCTCCTAAGCCCGCGACTCCTGAGCCTGAGTCAAAGGACGAAAAGTCCAGCGAAAAGTCGGCGATCGCGCCTACGCCTGCAGCGCCAGCAGAAAAAAACGACACGCCAAAATCTGATAGCGAAAAGAAGTAACCCTCTACCGGCCGCTACTTTCTTTCGCGGCCCCAACTCTCGCGCTCGCTGCGAATTCAACTTCGGCCGGGCCGCCGGAATGGTCGATACATTCCGAAGAGGCGACGCTTCGCCTTCATTTTGCCCACATTCCGATTCTCTCGCGGCAGCATAATGCGCGCGGTGAGGTCGGCACTCATCAGGATGCGAGAGTAAGCGTGAGCGTCAAACTATCGCGAACAGCTTGTCGATCGGCCCTCACCGCAGCGGTGCTTTTGCTCGCCGCCTCGACAGGGGCAGCGGTCGAACCCACCGTAATCAAGGCCTCCCGCGTCATTCAATGCGGCGCCGGTCCCGAGGAGCGTCCCACCGTCGTCACGGGGGTTGCCATCACACCGGATGGTCGTACGATCGCCGCTGCTACCGACGATCACCGTGTGTCGATCTGGGATGGCACTACCGGTGAATTGAAGACCGAGTTGGAAGGCCACACCGACTGGGTCCATTCGGTCGTACTGGCACACGATGGCTCGACCGTCGTTTCGGGAGCCGCCGATCGCACGCTGTGCTTGTGGAACCTGGCGAAACAGAAACCAGAGTTCCAAATTCCGGCCTGCAAAAATGCCATCGCCGCCATCAGCATGCACCCGAACAACCAGCAATTAGCCGTGGTTGGCTTCAGCGGCGAAATGGAAATCATCAACACGTCGACCGGGCACACGTCGCAAAAAATGGACGGCCCTTGCGTCGATATTCGCACAGTTGCCTTTTCACACAACGGCGGCCTGATGGCGGCCGCAGGGCGTAACGGCAAGGTGCGCGTGTGGAGCGTGAGCGACGGGCACGTGCAGCAGGAGTTCAGCACCGAAGGCCGGCGAATTCGCACGCTTGCATTTTCGCCGGATAGCAGCCGAATCGCAGTGGCCGGTGACGGACAGACGGTGGACATTTTCGATGCGGCCACCGGCGAATCGATCATGAAGTTGCCTGCCCGCCCCGCGAAAGTTTACTCGCTCGTCTTTCTCGATAGCCAGCATCTGGCGACCGGCGGTAGCGATAACCGCGTCGCCGTTTGGGACTTGGACAGCAAGGAGGCTGCGGCCGAGTTGGTGGGCCACACCGGCACCGTCGCGGCGCTCGCCTGTGATGCGACAGGAAAAGTGCTCGTTTCCGGCAGCTACGATACAACGCTCAGGATATGGAATCTTGCCGATCGCCAAGGACCGGCGACGGCCTGGCGCAGCGCGAAAAGTTCGCGCTAGTTCGCTACTAATGTTTCGTTCGACGGCATGAGTGCACGGAGGCAGCTCGTGGGAATTTTTACCACTCTTCGCGATTTGTTCGGACCGACCGAAGTCCCTGTGAATACCGCTGCGCGTTCCGCCAAGAGCGCTCGCAGAGCACGTCGTGGATCGCGACGCTGCCAGGTCGAAGAACTCGAGTCGCGGCGGCTTATGTCTGCCTCGACGAACAATCCGCACGTCGTGCTCGGGTCAGTCTTCTTCGAAGAAGACTCGGGCAAT
>DATBAY010000446.1:0-4915 GCA_036271295.1 Lacipirellulaceae bacterium
CTTACACCTTTCCATCCGCAACCATGCCCAAAGTGACAATCTTCGTATCCCGCGTCACTTCGTTAAAACTCATCACCACGAGCTGCGGCAAGTGATTCTCAGTGATTCGCTTCACCGCCGCGCGAATCTGCGGGCTCACCAGCACAACCGGCGTGTGCCCGCGCATCGCCAGCTTGTTCATTTCGCCGCTCACGGCGCGGCAAATCGATTCCACACTCTGCGGCGAAAGTCGCACGAACAACCCGCGCTCCGAGTGTTCGAACCCGCCGCGAATCTTGTCCTCGAGCGCCGGATCAAACGCCGCCACGTGCAACTCGCCTTCCGCATTCCGATAACGCGTGCAAATTTGCCGCGCCACCCGATGCCGGACGTACTCCGCAAGCAATACCGGATCCTTCGACCGCGGTGCATGATCGCCCAACGTTTCCAAAATCACGCCCAACTGCCGGATCGAAACTTGCTCGCGCAGCAGCAAATGCAAAACTGACTGCACTTCCGCTAATGACATTACGCTCGGAATCAGCTCGCTCACCACCGTCGGCGAAGTCGTCTTCAACTCGTCGATCAGGTGCTTTGTCGAATCGCGCGTCAAAATCTCATCCGCATGCCGCCGGCAGACCTCCGTTAGATGAGTCGCCAGCACTGCGCCCGACTCCACCACCGTATAGCCGTACAACTCCGCCTGATCCGCGAGCCCCGGGTTGATCCACTTCGCCTCCGTCCCAAATGCCGGATCTTTCGTGGTAATTCCGTCAATCTTGCCCGTCGTCATTCCCGAATCGATTGCCAACAACTGCGTCGGCTGCAGCTCATCCTGCGCCACCGCGATGTCCGCTATCTTGATGCGATACGTATTCGGATCGAGCCGCATGTTGTCCCGAATCCGCACCTTCGGCATCAAAATGCCGATCTCGCCCGCAATATTCTGCCGCACTTTTTGCACCCGCTCGAGCAAATCGCCGCCGCGATTCGGATCGGCCAAACGAATCAGCCCGACGCCAAGCTCGACCTCCATCGGGTCCACCGTCAGATAATCCTCGACCCGCTCCTCGGGTTGCTTGCTCTTTTTCTCTTGCTCCACTTTGGATGCCTCGCTCGCCGCGACCTGCGTCTCGCGGCGCGACATCATTCGCGATAATGCCAAGCACGACCCGCCCAGCGCCAGCAACGGCACCCGCGGCAAACTCGTGAACACCAAAATCCCTAAAAACCCGCCCGTCACCGCCAGCGCCTGCGGCCGCATGAAAATCTGCTGCATGAACTCGCGCGGCAAATTCGCCTTCTGCGTGCTGCGCGTAACCAGCAAACCGGCCGCCAACGAAATCAAAAACGCCGGCACCTGGCTCACGAGCCCGTCGCCGATCGTCAAATGTGTATACACCTTTGCTGCATCGGCAAGCGACATGTGGAATTCCACCATGCCGATAATCAAACCGCCGACGATATTGATCAGCGTGATGATGATGCCCGCAATCGCGTCGCCCCGCACGAACTTCGAAGCACCGTCCATCGCCCCGTAGAAATCCGCCTGCCGCGTTATTTCACTTCGCCGCGACTGAGCCTCGCGCTCGTCGATAATGCCAGCGTTCAAATCGGCGTCGATCGCCATCTGTTTGCCGGGCATACCGTCCAACGCAAACCGCGCCGCGACTTCGCTAATACGCGTCGCACCCTTAGTGATCACCATGAACTGAATGACCACGATAATCACGAAGATAATGATGCCGACAACAACATTCGCGCCCGCCACGAAATCCGCGAACGACGCCACCACATGCCCCGCCGCGTTCATCCCATCCTGCCCGGCCCGCGTCAAAATCAACCGCGTCGTCGCCACGTTCAGCACGAGCCGCGCCAGCGTCGTCGCGAGCAGCATCGAAGGAAACACGCTGAACTCCAGCGGTTGCCGCACGTAAATCGTGGTGAGTAGCACGAGTACGGCGACTGTAATATTCGCCGCCAGCAGCACGTCCATCAGCGCAGACGGCAACGGCACCATGATCACCAGCACGCTGGCGATAATGCCGATGGGCAAAATCAAATCTTGAACGCGGCCAATCATATTAGCGCGCGAGTCGAATGACCCCACACCGATAGCCGCCGTTGCTGCACCCGACGCCAAAACGGTATCTCCCAGCCGCCGATCGCCAAGCCAGTTGTAGGGTGGACTTTGCCCACCAGTGCGTTCGAATTCGCCGAAATTCGCTACGCCACGTTGAAATCTCCCGATTTCAACGTGTACCTACCGCCAGCCCGCGGCAACCAACGCTTCCGATGAGTTTTTGGTGAAAAGAATAAGCAGATGAGGGGCGGAACATTAGCGGTGCGACCCAGGATTGTCCAGAGCGGGACAGCTCTCTGCAAAAAACCCTTGCGGCCCTATCGTTCCGATTTCCCAACTGAAAGTTTCGCCGCTTTACAGGCCGCTTTCACCTATTTTGTTGTGCCTCTGCTATCATGCAGGGTGCCTTTGCTCCCTGATGCCGTTCAACACAAACTCGCAGGTTCAGCCGTGTTCCGCGCTATCTTATTTATGGGTCTCGTTAGTCTCAGCGCGCTGCCAGCATACGCGGTCAAATACTCTGTGACCTTGCTTCCATCACCGAACTTCGCTGGCTCCGATGCCCTTGCTAACACTGCCACCAACCAAGTTGGCTACGGCACGACGGCTTCTTCCGTAAATCACGCGCTCCTGTGGAACGGCGCCACGACTAGCCCCATCGATATCACGCCTGCCGGCTATACAACGTCCGTGGCAAATGCTGTCTCGGGTACACATCAAGTAGGTGCCGGCATTTCCTCCGGCGGCACACTTTCACATGCCATCTTATGGAACGGCACCTCGGCCAGCGCAGTCGACCTTAATCCTGTTAACTACGCGTCCTCTACCGCGACCGGTGTGAACGGTTCGATTCAAGTCGGTTATGGCACGTCATTCGACAATCTCACGCACGCGCTCTCGTGGTCGGGCTCCTCCGCTTCCGTCGTAGATTTGAATCCTGCCGGCTTCACCGCTTCCCGCGCCGCAGGGGCCTCGGCCACGAATCAAATTGGTCAAGCCACCACCGCCGGGGGTCAGACCCACGCCATTCTTTGGAGTGGCACCGCTGCTTCTGCAATCGATCTCGAACCCGCCAACTATGGAAATACCGCTGGCGTCGCCGTCTCGGGAAACAATCAAACTGGTTACGGTACCCCCGCGGCTTCCAACAGCGTTCATGCCCTGCTTTGGCATGGCGCAGCCGCCAGCGTCGTCGACTTGCATCCCGCCGGTTGGCTGTATTCCTATGCCAATGCCGTCTCCGGCAACACCGAGGTCGGCTCCGCTTCCACGGTTACCACAACCCTCACGACCCACGCATTTTTGTGGACCGGCACCGCGGCCAGCGCCGTCGACCTGCAGCAATTCGTCACCTCTGAGTTCGGCTCGCTGTACGTCGACTCCGAAGCGAACAGCGTCACCGACAACGGCACGATCGTTGGGCGCGTCCAAGATTCAGGCCTCAATTCTTACGCCGTCCTCTGGAAACCGGAAACCGGCATCCCCGGCGACTACAACAACAACGGCGTCGTCGACATGGCCGACTACGTCCGCTGGCGCAACGGCGCGACGACGCTCTTCAACGAAGTCGCGACGCCGGGCGTGAACACAATTGACGACTACACCGCCTGGCGCGCCCGATTTGGCAATACCTCCGCCAGCGCCACTGCGATGTTTTCAGATACGGCGGTCCCCGAGCCTTCACTAATCTCGCTGGCCATCATTGCCGCACTCTCCACCGTCAACCTTCGGTCCCGGCATTAATTGCCGCTTGCGGTTTAGCTCGACCACCTCCTGCAATTCCCCACCGCACCCTTTGCGCCTGCGCGCCTTTGCGTGAGAATATCGATCGTTCACATGCCACCCACGCAAGGAGCCGCACGATGTCCTACGCCGAAACCATCCTCCCAGAATTCGACCAAGAAATGGCCGGCACCCGCAAAGTCATCGAGCGCATCCCCGATGACAAACTCGACTGGCAAGCCCACCCCAAGTCGCACACCATGGGCTGGAACGCCAACCATCTCGCCGATCTTCCCGGCTGGGCCATCTCGATCGTCACAGAGCCCGAATTCGACTTCATGCCCACGAACGGCCCGCGCTATCAAACGCCAAGCCTGAAAACAACCAAAGAAATCCTCGCCCTCTTCGATAAGAATGTCGCCGCCGCCCGTAAAGCGCTCGAAAACATCAAAGACTCGTCACTGGCCGATCAATGGACGCTCCGCGGCGGCGACCGCGTCATCTTCACCATGCCCCGCGGCGCGGTGATCCGCAGCTTCCTGATGAATCACATCATTCATCACCGCGCGATCCTCTGCGTCTACCTCCGCCTCAACGATATCTCCGTCCCCGGCATGTACGGCCCCAGCGGCGACGAATAACGCGCCGCATTTAACCCCCGGCGCGGCCGCTTCAGCGGCCGTGTCTTGAAACCACTATTCAGCCCCCGCCGCCGGTTCTTTGTTGGCAATCGCGCAGGCAAACCATCAGTCCGTATTGATCCGATAGTGCTCGCCCAATTCGGGCGCCCAGCCACAATCGCAAACAACATATTTCGCCAAGTCGGGCGACACATACCAAATCCGAAATCCACGACTGCCGATCCTCTTCGCTGGAATCACATTGTTGTGGACAAGAAGTTTCCCCGCGGGCACAGCCGCCGGCATTTCTTCCAAGTAGTCAATTTCGTTCGGTGGAATCTGCCGCTGCTGCAATCTTAATTTTTTCCTGCTCATGGCGTTTCCACGCTGCGCGGCTCAACGAAACTTTGCAATTCAATCCCCTTTGCGGGCCCGGTAGGTTCGTCGAACGGGGACCCAAGCACCTCGCATCTGCGCGGCGAAGCCCACCTATTTCGGTTCCCTCCCCTTC
>DATBAY010000447.1:0-2117 GCA_036271295.1 Lacipirellulaceae bacterium
CGCGGATGTATTTATTGTGTTTGCGAAGACCGATCCGGACGCTGGCGGGAAGGGAATTACGGCATTTCTGGTTGAGCCGGGATTTAAAGGGTTTCGCGTTGGGCGGCACGAGGAAAAGATGGGGCAGCACTCGTCGCCGTCCGTCGAGATTGTTTTGAACGATTGCGAAGTGCCGGGGGAGAATCGGCTTGGCGAAGAGGGGCAGGGGTTGAAGATTGCGCTCAGCGCGCTCGACAATGGGCGCATTGGGATTGCGGCACAGGCGGTGGGAGTTGCGCAGGGCGCGCTTGAGGCGGCGGCGGCGTTCGCGAAGCAGCGGCGCGCTTTCGGGAAGAATATCGCGGAGTTTCAGGGCATCCAGTGGATGCTTGCCGATATGCAGACGGAAATTGAGGCGGCGCGCGGGCTCGTGCACTATGCGGCGTGGCTGAAGGATTCGGGCGGGCGGATGGGCAGCGCGGCGTCGAAGGCGAAGCTTTACGCCACCGAGATGGCCAATCGCGTGGCGGCCAAAGCGGTGCAGATTCATGGGAGCATCGGCTACTCGCGCGAAACGGATGTCGAGCGCATTTATCGCGACGCGCGCGTCATGACGATTTACGAAGGCACCAGCGAGATTCAGCGCGTGATCATCGCCCGCGAATTGGGCCTGTGACGTTGCGCGGCGTTGCTGTTCGCTCCACATCGTGAGCGACAGCGATAGGTCGAGAGGATTTTGTAGCGGCGACTTTACGTCGCCATCTTGCATTTGAATTTGCGGCGTAACTCAGGAGCTAGCAGGCTTGCCGACAGAGTCCTCGATCAAGACCAAGCGCGTAGTCAGCGGCATGCGGCCTACCGGTCGACTGCACATCGGGCACTACTTCGGCGCGCTGCAAAACTGGGTTCGGCTGCAGGACGATCCCGAATACGACTGCTTCTACTTCGTCGCCGACTGGCATGCGCTCACCAGCGATTACGCGGACAGTTCGCAGATCGCGCAAAACACGATCGAAATCGTCACTGACTACCTCGCCGCCGGGCTCGATCCGAAAAAATCCGTCATCTTCCAGCAGTCACTAGTCCCCGAGCACGCCGAACTCCATTTGTTGCTCTCAATGATCACCCCCTTGGGTTGGCTTGAGCGAGTTCCGACGTACAAGGAAGCACTGGACAATGTTAGAGACAGAGACCTTCACACATATGGATTTTTGGGTTACCCAACCCTGCAGACCGCCGACATCGTCATTTACAGTAAGGACGGTGTTCCTCTTCTCGTCCCGGTGGGCGAAGACCAGGTTTCCCACGTTGAGTTGTCTCGAGAAATCGTTAAGAAATTCAATTTCCACAATGTCGTTCTGGACAGAGAAAAACTCAGCCTCCCCGAAAACAGCATACTTTTCGACATAATCGCGAATTCGTTTTCTGATGGTCCACCACCCGCTTTTCAACAAGTTGCTTCCCGTCATTCCCCGGCGGACATCACCTTTCTCCAAAACAAGATCAGAAAACGCATTGCGGAAATCGGCATCGAAAACCTGGATCGCCAATGGTCTAAAACACTGAGCCAAAGGACGCGAGTCGAGTCGGCGGCGAATACTTCCCGAGAGGAAATGGCGCGATTAGCCGAATTCGAAGGAAACCACAGCGCGTTTAGGAAGGTGCTAAAGCGGGTATTGGTCGAGCCCGATCACCTCCTTACCAAGACGCCTCGCATACCTGGTCTCGACGGGCGGAAGATGTCGAAGTCGTATGGCAACGCCATCACCCTCAGCGAGTCCGACGACGACATCCGCAAGAAAACGAAGGTGATGGTCACGGACCCGGCTCGCAAGCGGCGCACCGACCCTGGCAACCCCGACATTTGCCCGGTCTACGACTGGCACAAGCTCTTCTCGCCGCCCGAAACACTCGACTGGGCGGCTCAAGGTTGCCGCACAGCTGGGATCGGATGCATTGAATGCAAATCGAAAATGGCCGATCATCTGATTCAGTGGATCGCCCCAGTCCGCGAACGCCGCCTGAAATACGAAACGCCGGCCGGCCAGCGAGAAGTCCTCGCAATCATCGATGCCGGCTCGAAAGCAGCGCGAGTCGAAGCGCAATCCACAATGTCTCGCGTCCGCGAAGCCGTTTTC
>DATBAY010000448.1:0-3917 GCA_036271295.1 Lacipirellulaceae bacterium
CAATGTGCTCTACCTCGATGGTCAACCCGCGGCATTTTTGTACGGCTACCATTCACGCGGCGACGTAACCACGCTGCGAACCGGTTTTGACTCGGCCCTGGGCAACGGGCTGGGCTCGGCACTCTTGCTTAAAACAATCGAGGACAGCTGTCTCCGTGGCGATCGGATAATCGACTTCGGGCCGGGCGACGGGGAACATAAGCGGCGACTGCGGACACGGCAGGAAGCGACCTACCAGTTGTCGTACACGCCGCTTGATTCTTGGCGGTCGCAGGCGGTGCGACTTTCGCGGTGGGCCCGCGGGCGCTGGGCGCCGCGGCGTGCTGGTGTCCGCGAAACGGCGGAGGCCTGAGCGGTTGAGCTAAACCGCAAGCGGTGCACGCAGGGATCGGCGGGCGAGGGATCGAGTTAATTTTGAGACGAGCGAAAAACCGCGATTTTAACGCAAAGCGTTGCGAGGCAACGCTTTTGTTTTTGGTACGTTGCCAAATTGCGCTCAACACGATTTTTCGATACAAAAATCGCTGCTCGCGCGGAGCCCTGCCACGGCGCAAGCTATTGCCGACATTGCGGATGCGCTGAATTCGATTCTGTGCGGACGCCGAATATTGGAATTTTTTACGCTCGTTGCGCTCTCAAAGCGTTCCAATTATCGCGCGAGCAATTCGGACGTAACTCGCCGGTCTCCGCGCGCAGCGGTGCCGTGACCGATACACGCGTGGTAGCCGTGGCCGGGGCGTGCGTCAGGCACAGCCTGACCTACTGAGATGTCAAAGAGCGCTTGCCTGCGCTGGGCGGCGAGGTTTCAAATATGCATATTTTTGTACAGATGTCCATTTCTATTTTTGGCCACCACGCGGGCAGGCTGACGTACCATGGAGCCTGTTGCCGGATACATGATGGATTCGACTGGGATGGCGAACAGTTGCTTCTTATCGTAGGCGATGACAGTACCGCGGCCGACCGAGCAGTGCGCGGAATCAGTTTCGCCAGCATCGCCAGATATTCACCGAGAATTCTTATTTCGTTCCGCGGATCTTCACGTGAGGCGCGTACTCTCATTGCACTGCGAACGAACGAATGCGATGCATAACAAGGATTTCGGCGCAAGGCCGGACCGGTGGGCCGAGGTCGAAGATAAAACCAACCGGGCGTGGTTGCGAGTTGCAATCCGCCATGTGATTTCGGAACCACGCCGTGCGACCGGCTGCTCGCCGGTCGCATTTATGAGGGGTCGCGGGTTATCGCCGCCGCGGCCCCTCTTCTTTTTATGGTCCTGATTCTAGCGCATTTTTAGCACCGGTGTTCCGAAGGGTGCCCAGGGCAACGCCCTAGTTCTTCGCAATATTCTGGGGCGTTGCCCCAGCCACCCAGCACGCGAACTTGAAAAACGCTCTAGTGACCGGCGGGGGCTTCGCCGGGTTTGACTGTTTTGATCAAGAAGATCAGCGGAAGCATTACGGCGGTGAGCCCGGCGAGGATATAGAAGATTTCGATGTAGGACAGCATGGCCGCCTGGCGTTGGACTTCCGCCATGAGGACGGCGAAAGGTTTGGGGCTGGCCGGGGTGGCGTGGATTTGTTCGGCGATGCGCGGAAGGGCCTCGCGGTAAGCGCGATCGTAGGGGGTGAGATGTTCAATTAGCCGAAGCTGGTGTCGCTGAGAAAACTCGGCGAGAGCAGTTTGACACATCGAAATACCGACGCTTCCGCCGAGGTTGCGCATGACGTTAATTAGCGCGGAGGCTTCGTTCGTTTTGTTCGCGGGCAGGCCGACGTAGGCAGCGGTCGTGATTGGTACAAACAGGAAGGCGACACCGACGGCTTGGAAGATGCGTGCCCACATGAAATAGCTGTAATCGACCTGCAGCGTCGCGCCGCTTAAATGGAACAGGGCCAGCACTTCGATGATGAGTCCGATCGCAACGACGGTTCGGGGCTGAATGAATTTGAGAAGCAAGCCGATGAAGGGCATGCAGATCATTACAGCGAAGCCACCGGGCGTGATTACGAGGCCGGCGAGGGTCGCGGTGTAGCCGAACAGATCTTGCGTGAGTTGCGGCAACAGCTGCGTCGTGCCGAGCATGATGAAGCCGAAGCCGAACATGACCGCGCAGCAGGCCGCGAAGCCACGATTGAAGAAGAGGCGGAGTTCGACGATGGGATCGGGTCGAAGCAACTCCCACGGTACAAGAGCAATGAGGGCGACACCGGAGGCGATGGCAAACGTGAGAATGAAATTCGACGAGAACCAATCATCGCGTTCGCCTTTGTCGAGCACGACTTGCAGGCAGCCGAGGCCGACCGCGACCAGGGCGAAGCCGATGTAATCGATGCGGAAGCCCTTGGCGAGGAGTTTTTTTCGACGCTGTTCTTCGGCGGGGGGAGTGTGAAGGACGAAATACGAGAGCGCCAGCGAGAAGATACCGACGGGCACATTCAGTAAGAAAACCCAGCGCCAGGAATAGTTGTCCGAGATCCATCCACCGACGGTGGGGCCGATGGCGGGGGCGAATACGACGGCAATTCCGTAGAGCGCGAAGGCCATGCCGCGCTGGTCGGGGCGGAACGTGTCGGCCAGGATGGATTGTTCACTGGGGGCAAGTCCGCCGCCGCCGATGCCTTGCATCACTCGAAAAATAATCAGCCAGGTCAACGACGGGGCGAAGCCACACAAGAGCGAGCTGATCGTGAACAGCGCGACGCAGCTCATGTAGAAGCGTTTACGCCCGACGGCGTTTGCCAACCAGCCGCTGATGGGCAGGACGATGGCGTTCGACACGAGGTAGCTAGTGAGGACCCAGGTGCTTTCGTCTGGCCCGGCGGCGAGATCGCCGGCGATGTAGCGAAGCGAGACGTTCGCGATAGAGATGTCGAGCACTTCCATGAACGTGGCGATTGAAACAACGATGGCGACGAGCCAGGGATTGCCGCCACCGGCCATCGACAGGGATTGGCTTCCCGTGTCTGGGACACTTTGGGGGTCGGCGGCTTCGCTCATCGAATCTTGACGGTGGGGACCACGGACATGCCGGGACCGAGAATCATATCGGCCGGCGGCGTTTCGTCGAACACAATTTTCACGGGCACGCGCTGGACGACTTTCACGTAGTTGCCGGTTGCATTTTCCGGCGGCAGGAGGCTGAACTGTGCGCCGGTGCCGCGTTGGAAGCTATCGACATGGCCGGATAATTTGCGATCGGGGAAGGCATCGACTTCGATCGTGACCGGCTGACCTTTGTGCATGAGCTCGAGTTGCGTTTCTTTGTAGTTCGCGACAACCCATAGCTCGGGCTGCACGATTGCGAACAGGGCCTGGCCGGATTGAAGGTAGTCGCCTTTTTCGACGGTGCGGTGGGTGATGCGGCCGGCGACGGGGGCTACGATTTTTGTATAGCCGAGATTAAGGTCGGCTGATTTAACGGCCGCTTCGGACTGGCGTACGTTCGCGTTGGCCGTCGCGAGATCGGCCTTCCGGGCGATCGTTTGGGCTTTGGCTTCGGCTGCTTTCGCACGAGCCGAAGTGAGTGCGGCCGCGGTTGTGCGGGCGTCGGATTTTGCCTGGTCGATCTCCTGACCCGAAACGGCTTCTTTGACTTGAGCGTTTGCCAATTGGGCGCGTTCGAGAACGCGGGAGGCGTTGATCGCGGCAGCCTCTGCGGACGCGACATCTGCCGCGGCGGAACGCTCGGTTGCTTCGGCCAAGGCGATTTGCGATTGCGCGTCGGCGACTTTGCTCCGAGCGGCATCAAGACTGGCGACGGACTGGGCGAGGGAGGCTTCGTAATCGGCTGGGTCGATTTGAAGCAGCAGGTCGCCGGCTTTGACGTGCTGATTGTCGTCGACATACAGCGCGGCCACGTAGCCAGCAACTCGGGGGTTGATTTCGGTCGCGCGGCCGGTGATGAACGCATCATC
>DATBAY010000449.1:0-13376 GCA_036271295.1 Lacipirellulaceae bacterium
CGGAAGTAGTCGGCCGCAAGTATCGAGAAGGCAGGTTACGGCAGGATTTCGGAATGCACAATACGACGACAAGGGGAACGGCCAAACGACTGCGCCTGCTGGCGCGCGTGATCTTATTCATGATGGGGTGCGCGGTTGCGCTGGCGGTTGTTTCGGGGCAGTTTCCCAAGCAGCCAGGTTCGCGCGAGGTCCTGTCGTTGGGCGTGGCGACGAGTTTTGTCGCGTTCGCTCTGACAGTGATCTTTGTGCGGTGGGAAGGGGAATCGCTGGCGAACGTGGGGGCAATGGCGGATCGGTGGACGCCGCTGCGTTTGCTCGTCGGGCTTGTCATCGGCGCCGTGATTGTGGCGATATGGGCGTTGGTATCTGCGGCTGGCGGGTATGTGCGATGGAAGTGGGAGCCGGCGGTTGATTTCAGCCAGATTAGCATTGCGCTCATTACGTATGTGGCGCTCGCGACGCGGGAAGAACTCGCGTTTCATGGGTATCCGCTGCGAACGCTGGAGCGTTCGTTTGGTGTGTGGAGCGCGCAGATCTTCGTGGCAGTCATGTTCGCGTTGGAACATCGACTGGGCGGGATGACTTGGATGCAGGCGGCGTTTGGGGCGGCGGTCGGGTCGCTGCTGTATGGAATGGCGTCGATTGCGACACGCGGGTTAGCTGTGCCGATTGGCGTGCACGCGGCGTGGAATATCGGGCAGTGGCTACTGGGATTGAAGGGGCAGCCAGGCGTGTGGCGCGGTGTTGTTGCAACTGGGAATGAAGCGCGGGCCGAACTGTTTGCGATGGTGGCTTATGACGTGATCCTCATCGCGGTAACGATTAGGTTTTGGATTTATTTTCGCCGGACTGGCAATGCCCGACCGGACGCGGCGAATTAGATTTTTTACGCGCCGCTGCGAGTCATTCGATGGTTGATCCGCTGCCAGTCAAAGAGTCGCTATTCCGGCGGATACTGCCGGGGATCTCGCTGATGTTTGCGGCGCCAATGATTGCGGAGGTGCTGCCGGGCGCGACGCGGATGAGCTCGGTTTTCGTGTTTCCGCTCGAGTTCGTTATCTGGGGCGGTGGCGCACTTGTCGTTCGTGCGCTAGCCAGGCGGCAGCAGTTGGGTTGGGCAAATTTATTGCTGCTGGCGGTGGCGTTGTCGCTATCAGAAGAATTGCTGATTCATCAAACGTCGTTAGCGCCGGTCATCATTAAGCTCAAAGGCGTGGAGTACGCGCGGGCGTTTGGCGTGAACTATGTCTACCTGACGTGGGCGGTGTCGTATGAAGTTATTTTCGTGGTGTTCATCCCAGTAACGCTCGTCGAGCTTGTGTTTTACGAGCGGCGGAATGAGACATGGCTTAACGCGGCCGGCGCCGTGATCCTCGGCCTGCTGTTTGTGCCGGCTTGCTTTTTGGCTTGGTTTTTGTGGACCCATATAGTGCGCGAGAAGGTGCTTCACCTTGAGCCATACGTTGCGCCGAGGAGCTATGTGATTGTGTCGGCCGGGCTCATTGCGGTTTTGATTTGGTTGGCGATTGGGCCTGCAGCGAGACGGCTAGCACGGCAGAGTGCGAGGTTGCGACCACCTTGGCCGCCGGCGATGTTTGTCTTCAGCGGAATGGCGTCGGTAGTGGTTTACTGTTTGATTCTGCTGGGATTTGGAATATGGCCTGAGTTTCCGCCGCTCGTGGCGGTGGCGATTGGAGTCGTGTTGGCAGCGGTCATCGTCGGATTCTTGCCGCGGTTTTGCGCGCACGAGTCATGGGGGCTTTGGCACACGGTAGCTGTGCTGTACGGCGCAACCCTGACGATGATGGCCGTCTTTTTCTTTGGGTTTCAAGGTTCGTCCCCGGTCGACTTCTACGGCAAAGTTGCTGTTGATTTGATCGCGGTCGGATGGCTGGCGTGGCTTGCTTGGCGGCTGCCAAAATTGACGCTAAATGCAGACTGCGGCGGGGCTTAGACGCACTGGGAATATTGACAGTTCCCATCCATGCAGGGTATCGTTGCGGAAAGCGGTTTCAGGCTGGAGTCGCGCCTTTTAATTGACTTGGGGTGGCAGATTATGCCCGCGTCTATAGACGACGTCGCTCGGTTGGCGAACGTTTCGATCAGCACGGTTTCGCGTGTGATCAATCGGCGTGCGCTCGTCAACGAAGAGACGTGCAAACGGGTCGAGGCAGCGATCCGTGAGCTGAGCTATCGACCGAATGCGTTTGCCCGCGGGCTCATGCTGCGGAAAAGCGGAATCGTGGGGCTCGTGCTTCCCGACCTGCACGGCGAGTTCTATTCGGAAATCATTCGCGGGGCGAATGCGCAGGCCCGCGAAATGGGGCATAACCTGCTGATTTCGTCGGCGATGCCGGGCGATGATGCGGAAAGCTGGCTCTCGGCCATTGGGCAGCATGCGCTCGTGGATGGGCTGGCGATGATGGTGTCGGACACGATGGTGGCGGGCGTGGGGCCGACCCTTGCGCAGCTCAACGTGCCGATCGTGGTGCTGGATGATGAGATTGAGGGTGTCGCGCACGACGCCGTGATCATCGACCAGCAGCAAGGCACCCAGGCAATGATGGATCATTTGCTTAACGACTGCGGTGCGAAGCGGGTCTTCTTCGTAGGTGGTTTGGAGACGAACATCGATACGCAGGCGCGGTTCAAGGTCTATCGAGATTCGCTCAAAAAGGCCGGGCTGACGTTTCACAAAGAGGACGTGTACCACTTGGATTACACGTACGAATCGGCGTATCGACTGGCGCTTGAAACAGTGCAATCGTGGGCAGGGCCCAAACATTTCGTGTTCGCTGCAAACGATGAAATGGCGGCGGGGATCATTGCCGGGGCGAATGCCAAAGGTGTGGCGGTGCCGAAGGAATTGGCGGTCGTAGGGTTCGACGACACGCGGCTCGCTCAAATGATTCAGCCACCGCTCACGACCGTGCACGTGCCGATGTCGAAGATGGGTGCGACGGCGATCGAGCTGTTGTGCCAGCGGATCGCGGAGCCGGAGCGGGCGCCGCAGAAGGTTTCGCTCGAGGCGGAACTGGTGGTGCGGGAGTCTTGCGGGTGCGGGACTCCGGAGAAGAATTAACCACGGAGACACGGAGGGCACGGAGAAAACTCTGAATACCAATAACTAAATCACAATGACGAAAAAGAAAATCGGTTTTTAGTCATAGTGATTTGGTTATTTTTTCTCCGTGTCCTCCGTGCCTCCGCGGTTATTCATGAATCGAATTATGCCTTTGTTTCTTCTCGTTCGGCGTGGCGTTGCTTGAGTAGCTCCTTGATTTCGTAGCAGCGGGCTTCGGTCAGCGGGTAGCGGAGCGTCAGGTAGATCGAGAGGACGCTTAAGAGGAGCGGCGTTCCGATTTCTACGAAGCGCAGCCGGAAGAGTGTGTGGGGCGATTGCTGTTTGAGCAACGCTACTTTTTCGAGGAGGGGTTCGATTTCGCTGGTAACTTCTTCTGGCCCAGGGGTTTTATCGGCATGTTTTGCGCGGAGCGTTGCGACTTCGGCGCGGACGGCATTTGCGCGATCGATGAGGAACGCGATGTGTTCGGCCTGAGATGGGTATGAGGCCAGACGTTCTTCTAAATGTTGACGGAGCTTGTCGACCATTTCTGTGGATTTGTCGAGTCGCTCGGCTAGCTTTTTCTGGTCTACGCCGGCTTTGAAATCGGCTTTAATTGCGGCAACGTTTCCGTTGAGCGCGTCGACGGCGACGTTCTGTTGTGCGTCGAAGGTTGTGAACACCAGCAGCACGCCGGTGACGAAGCTGGCGAAGGCGGAACCCATTTTGATGAACCACCAAAAGACGGCGTAGAAACTGCCTTCGGAGCGGGTGCCGGTGCGGAGCTCGTCTTCGTCGCAGATGTCGCCGACCATCGAAGAGCCGAGAGTGAAGAACATCAGCATGCCGGATGAAAGGAGGATCGTGGGAATGAGCAATAGATAAGGGTGGTCCGGGTTGTAGCAGACGATCTTCGAGAGTTGGGCGGCGCACATCAGCAGGATCGAGATCAAAAGCGTGTGGTTTTTGCCGAGGTTCTTACTGAGCCAGTTAAGCGGGAAAACGGCGACGAGGCCGGTGATGGCCCAGGCTGTGCCGTTGATGCCGAGCAATTTTCCGGCGGTGACTTCGTTGCCGCCGAAGATGTAGAAAATCGTGATGTAGTAGTTGAACAGGGCGACGAAATTGAAGCCCATCGCGAGCGTGAAGATGATTACGACGAGGCTCATAAAGGTTCGGTTGCTGATGGTCGCCCGCATATCTTTCCAGAACGACGATTTATGCTGTTCCTTAGCGACCGCGAAGCCAGGCTCTTTCAGGGCGACGAACCACCAGACGGTCATGGGCACGAGCGCGGCGGCGATAAACATGGAGACGTAGCGCATGCCTTCCGTTAGGTCGCCGCCGGGGCCACGGAAGAAATCCAGGCCGGCCAGGAAGATCAGCCAGGGAGTGCCCATGGCGAACAGGTTGCCAAGGAAGCTTTTCGCGCTGAAGAGGCGCGTACGTTCGTGGTAATCGCCAGACATTTCCATGCCGAGCGCGCCATGGGGGATTTCGAAAATCGTGGTGGAAGTGAAGAAAACGAGTAAACCGACAAGGATGTAGGCGAGTTGGAACCAGCTGTAAGCGGCGGTGGAAGGAAAGAGACTTTTGAAACTTTCGCTGCGTGGAACCCACCACATCGCGACGAAAGTTACGGCGGTCGCGATGCCGCCGATGAGGATGAACGGGCGGCGGCGACCCCACGGCGTGCGGGCGTTATCGGAGAGGTGGCCAATGACGGGATCGGCGAGTGCATCCCACAGCCGCGGGATGATCATGATCGTGCCGAGCCAGAAGGCGCTGAGGCCCAGCGAGATGTTGCCGAGAAGACCGATCAGTTGGCCAGCGATGTTGAAAATAGCGATTGGTATAATGCCGCCCATGCCGTAGGCAATGAGCTGACTCCAGGGAATTCGGTCTTCGGCAGCGGTTTCATGTCGTTCAGGCATCGACATGGATGTGGATCCTTGAGAAGGGTTATGTTTGGGAGCCGCTGAAGGTGGGTGCCGAGGAATGAGATAAGTGTGAAATCTGCGTCAGTTCGCAAGGAATTTTTATCCGCAGATGAACGCAGATTTACGCAGATGAGACGAAAGGCGAATCACTGTACCGCTGCGAATGATTGGTTGCGAAGTACGTAATCGTTCTTATAAGCATCTGATCCCATCTGCGTCTATCTGCGGACAACAACTTAATCTCGAATGTAGATAAACGGATGCGCGCTGGAAGTCGTGTGCGAATCAGTCTGCTAAAGTCGCAGCCGACACGCACGAAAAGGGCGAGTGCGCCCCATACTCGGAACGTCGTTTTGCCGCTGTCGCCGGAGCTTAGTTGCCTTCCGGGCGATCACCGGCGGCTACTTGTCTCCTGGCCTTTCGCTCGACGGCCGGTGTTTGTGATGGATTGGGGTCAAGAAATTACGGTTTCCAACGAAGTACTCGCCAAGATGAAAGTGGGTGGTTACACTAAAAACTTGCGACTGAAAGCGCTTTCGGTCGAACGGCGGGCCGCGTTGATCGCGTTGGAAAATGAAGCTGGCACAAGTTGAACTCGATCGGAAGGTGGGGCCCGAGAATCGCACCCCAGGCCAAGCATCGACGCAAGTTGTCACGCTTTCAAATGGCCGCTATGCGGTACGGTTGAGTGAAGTGGGCAGTGGCTTTGCCCGCTGGGACGACAAGGCAGTCACCCGCTGGAGTGGAGATGAACTCGCGGAAGCGGACGGGCTGCACATCTTTTTGCGCGATTTGGATGATGGTTTTGTGTGGTCGGCCGGATATCAACCGTCGCGTGTTGTGCCTACGCGTTATGAGTTTCGAGCAGCGCACAACGTAGCGGAGATTTCTCGCGTCGACCGCGAAATCGAATGCCGGATGCAGGCGTTCGTTTCGCCGCGGCAGGATTTCGAAATTCGGCTGCTGCAGCTTGCGAATCACGGGAATGCGAAGCGCCGGATCGAGGTGACGAGTTACCTGGAATGGGTGCTCGGGTCGCAAGATGCGGATGCCAATCATCCGGCGTTCGCAAAGCTATTCGTGGAGACGCAGTACTGCGCGAAGCGGCGAGCGGTGATCGCGCGGCGTCGGCCACGCGGAAATGATGAAGTCGCGATTTGTGGGTTGCACGCCATCGTGGCGGATGAGCTGCCGGGAGTCACGGAGTTCGAAACAAATCGGGTGCGGTTCATTGGTCGTGGACGGACGCTTGCCCATCCGCTCGCGCTTGAGCCTAAGCAAAAGCTGAGTGGTGATAGCGGTGCGGTGCTCGATCCCGTGGCGAGTTTGCGGACCGTGTTGGAAATTGAGCCTGGCGAAACGCAGGAAATTGCATTTTTGGTTGGCGTCGGCGCGGATCAAGCCGCGCTTGATGCGCAGCTTGATTCGGTCGCAGATATCAGCGACGTTCGCAAGATGCTTGGCGAAGTGCATAATGCGCATGCGTCGAATGGCCACGCGACGATTGCGGTGCGGCCGGACTTTGCGGAGCTAGTACGCGGCGAGCGGTTTAAGGCGGCGGCGGTTGACCGGGTAAAGAAATCGCGAGCTGCGACGAATGGTGAGACACTGCAATTTGAAAATGGGTACGGCGGCTTCACCGCAGATGGCAAGGAATATGTCATCCAGATTCGTAGTGACGGCCGGGGCGGATTGCATTTGCCACCGATGCCGTGGGTAAACGTCATTGCGAACGAAAACGCTGGATTTCTCGTCACTGAGCGCGGCGCGACGTACACCTGGGCTGGTAATAGCCGGGTGAACCGTGTGACGGCGTGGCATAACGATCCGGTGCTCGATCCGCACGCGGAAGCCTTTTGGATTCGCGATGATGAGGCGGGCCGGTTTTGGTCGCCGACGCCGGGGCCAACGCCTGACGGTGGTGAGTATTTAACCCGGCACGGATTTGGATACAGCGCCTTTAAGCATCGGTCGCATGAGCTAGCGTCCGAGTTGACGATGTTTGTGGATCGCGACGAGCCGGTAAAAATCGTGCTGCTCTCGGTGAAGAACGAGAGCAAGCGTCCACGACGGCTGTCGATGTTTTCATTTGCTCACTGGGCGCTGGGCGGACTCGCGAGTGAGACGAGCATCGATGTGGCGACCTCGTACAGCGCGGCGGAGCGGGCGATTTTAGCGACTAATCCGCAGCGCGATTTCTACGGCGCGCATGTGGCATTTTCGGCGCCGGTTGTGGGCGACGGGACAGCTTGCGAGATTTCATACACGGCGGACCGAGCGGCGTTTGTGGGCCGGTATCGCGACTTAAACGCGCCCTCGGCAGTTGCGATGGCTGCTGAGCTCGATGGTCGTGTGGGACATGGCATTGATCCGTGCGCGGCTTGGCAAGTATCGTTCGAGCTCGCCGCAGGTGAAACGTTCGAATGTGCGTTTCTGCTCGGCGAGACGGCGAATGCCGCGGCGTCGCGTGCGCTCATCAAGAAGTTTGCTGGGATCGATCGCGTGCGGAAATCGCTTGCCGAGACGAAAGAATTTTGGCGAGAGACGCTGTCGGGCGTTGAGATTGAAACGCCGGAGCCGGAGTTTGATCATCTCATCAACGGGTGGCTTGCGTATCAGAATCTGAGTTGCCGGATGTGGGCGCGGTCGGCGTTTTATCAGCCGGGCGGCGCATTTGGGTTCCGCGATCAATTGCAAGATTCTTCGGCGCTGGTTTATTTGCGACCGGAGATTACGCGGGCCCAGATTCTGCGTCATGCGAGCCGGCAGTTCTTGGAAGGGGACGTGCTGCACTGGTGGCATCCCGATACGGAGTATGGCGTTCGCACGCGGTTTTCGGACGACTTGTTGTGGTTGCCGCTGCTCGCTGCTGAGTACGTGGCGCGGACCGGCGATACGAAGCTTTTCGATGAAGTGACGCCATTTATTACGGCGCCGCTGCTCAAGGATGGACAACAAGAATCGTATTTGCGACCGGAACTCGCGAATGAAACTGCGACCGTTTATGAGCACTGCTGCCGGTCGCTAGATCGCGGCTTAACGACCGGGCGGAATGGCTTGCCGCTCATCGGTTGCGGCGATTGGAACGATGGGTTCAGCCGAGTCGGCTGCCGAGGTCAGGGTGAGAGCGTCTGGCTGGGGTTCTTCATCGATTGTGCGCTCGAGCGGATGCTGCCAGTTTGCGAAGCGCGCGGTGATGCGAAGCGTGTTAAGCGGTACACGGAATATCGTAAGAAGCTGCGCGAGGCGCTCGATACGGCCGGTTGGGATGGCCAGTGGTATCGCCGGGCGTACTACGACAACGGCGAACCGATGGGCTCGGCGCAAAGCGATGAGTGCCAGATTGATGCGCTGGTGCAGGCCTGGGCAGTGCTTTCGGGTGTGGCGTCGCCTGAGCGGGCTAAGCTGGCGATGGGGTCGGCGGAAGTGCGGCTCGTTTGCGAAGACCCTGGTTTGATTCGGCTGCTTACGCCGGCGTTCAACAAAACGCCGAACGATGCGGGTTACATCAAGGGTTATTTACCGGGGATTCGTGAAAACGGCGGGCAGTACACACACGGCGTGCTGTGGTTCGTGCGGGCGATGGCGGAGCTTGGACGCGGCACGCGGGCGGTCGAATTGCTGCGGATGATTACGCCGATTTGGCATACGCGCGACAAGGCAGCGACCGACGTTTATCAGACCGAGCCGTATGTCGTTGCGGCCGATGTGTATGGCGAGCCGCCGCACGTGGGGCGCGGCGGTTGGACGTGGTACACAGGTTCGGCAGGTTGGATGTACCGGGTGGCCGTGGAATCGCTGCTGGGTTTTACGACAGAGAATGGCGACACGATTGTGATGAATCCGTCGATTTCGAGCGAGTGGCCGAAGGCGCGGCTGATATATCGATTGCCGGATGGCAAGACGCGGTATGAGATTATGATTGAGAATCCGGCTGGCAAGGAGCATGGGGTTACGACAGCGACACTGGATGGCCAACCGGTGCTTGTCGCTGACGGTGCGGCGCGCGTGCCGCTGAAATTCGACGGCGAGTTGCACCGAGTGAGTGTTCGGCTTTGAGGCGAGGTGCGAAGATTACCTCTCCCTAACCCTCCCCATCCATCGAAGGGGAGGGGACCAATCGAATAAGTTGCAGTATTGGCGTCTCAATTGTCTGACCACAAGTTTCCCGCTGATTTTATTTGGGGCGCGGCAACGAGCGCTTATCAAATCGAAGGCTCACCGCTGGCGGATGGAGCGTCGGAGAGCATTTGGCATCGCTTCGCTCATACGCCGGGGAAGGTTTTTGAGAATCAGCATGCCGACTTGGCGTGCGATCACTATCGGCGGTATCGAGACGACATCGCGCTGCTGCGCGAGCTCGGGATTCCGGCATATCGATTTAGCATCAGCTGGTCGCGGGTGTTGCCAGAGGGCACAGGGTGCGTGAATGCTGCCGGGCTGGATTTTTACAAGCGGCTTGTCGACGAACTGGCGGCGAACGACATTCGGCCGATGGCCACGCTTTACCATTGGGATTTGCCGCAGTCGATTGAAGATCGCGGTGGTTGGGCGAATCCGGAGTCGGCGAAGTGGTTCGCCGAATATGCGGACGTACTGATTCGCGCGCTCGATGATCGTGTGCCGCTCTGGGCAACGCTCAATGAGCCGTGGGTGGTTGTCCATGAAGGGTATGTCATGGGCGGCCACGCACCCGGACGGCGCGATTGGCGCGAAGCGGTTGCGGTGTCGAAGAATTTGCTTAAAGCCCATGCCGCAGCGGTAGAAGTGTATCGAGCGCGTGGCCGGAACAAAATTGGGTTGGTGGTCAATCTCGTGCCGATTCATCCAGCGTCGGAGAGTGATTCCGATCGGCAGGCGGCGAATCGGTGGGATGCGTACTTCAATCGGCAGTTTCTTGACCCGGCACTGCTGGGCAAGCAGCCGAGCGAGATGGCCGATTTGTACGGCCCGGCATGGACGGATTGGACGGCGGAAGAGCTAGCACAAGTTTCGGCGCCGATCGATTTTGTGGGAATCAATTATTACCTGCGGTTGGTGGCGACCGAGGACCCCGCGGGGGGGCCGGCGCGAACGCGATCCGTTCGACAGCCGCAGAGCGAATACACGGCCATGGATTGGGAAGTTTATCCGCAGGGGCTGACGGAAATTTTAGAATGGGTTGCCGCCCGCTATGGCAATGTGCCGCTGTACATCACTGAAAACGGAATCGCCTTGGACGATGTCGTTGCGCCGAATGGGCGCGTCGATGACGTACGACGTGTACAATATCTGGATAGCCATCTACGAGCGGCTCGGGAGGCGATCGGAACAGGCGTCGATCTACGCGGCTATTTCGTGTGGTCGCTGCTCGATAACTTCGAATGGCAAGCTGGCTTTTCGAAGCGGTTTGGAATCGTTCGCGTAGATTTCGAAACTCAAGAGCGCGTGCCGAAGGCTTCGGCGCGGTTTTACTCGGATGTCGTTCGCACCAACGGCGGTGCATTAGGCGGTTAAGAGCGCATGGCACGGGTTTTCGCGAAATTCAGCGATCGAAATTGGATCATCGCTTGCGCATTATTGCTGCTCGCGCTTGGTGGCGGCGTTGCGATAGCCGGTGACATGGGCGATGTGCCGCTGCTCAACGGCGAACGGAATGATTCGCTCGATCTGTGGGGCGGGCCGCTGTCGGCCGGGAATATCTCGAGCTTTACGAAAGAGTCGAGCGTCGTGCATTCGGGTACGGGCGCGTATCAGGCAAATCTCGGGTCGCTGGCAAATGGCGGGTTTGGATTCTTCCAGATGTTTTCAAGTTCGCTGCCCTCGAATGCTGCGTATCGGCAGGACCGTGATTTGACGCAGTATTCTTCGCTGGGCGGCTATGTGCGTAACGACACGGCGTCGCCGCTTACTTTTTCGCTGGAGATCAAAGACTATCGCGATTCGAACAGCGAACGGGCGACACGCAGTTTTACAATCCCCGCCGGCGCCACGTGGACAAAGATCGACGCGCCGCTCGATCTGAGCAGTGGGTGGACCGTCGATGGCACGCCGGACCTCACGCGGACTTTTGCGGTTAGCTTTCTGGTGAATGCGAACGCCGGAGCCGCGAGCGGGTCGCTCTATCTGGATGACTTCGATCTGACGGAGAAGGGCGGGAGCCTCGATCCTTCGACTGCGCCCATTCACGACGTCGTCGAGCGCCTGGCCAAACGGCAGTTCCTGGGATTGTGGGCTGCGCGGAACAAGACCTCGGGGCTGATTCCAAATTCTTCGACTGACACCTCGGTCGGCGCGCTGAATACGACGACCGGCGTGGTGTGGGATTTGCCCTCGGCGGTAAAGCACGGCTGGGTGACGCAAACGGATGCCGATGCCTATATGGGGCAGTTGGTGACGACGCTCAACACGAATCGTAATCAAACGACCTACTTGCCGACGCGCTTTTTGGACCTGGTGACAGGCGCGCCGGACAGCTCGCACGAAGAGTCGAGCATCGATGCGTCGTTCATGGCGCTCGCGCTGCACAGTTACAAGGACACGACGACCTCGCCCGCGCTCAAGACATCGATTGACACGCTGGAAAATCGGTTCAATTTTTCGGTGTTTGCGGGAACCGGCGCCTATAAGCAGGCGTATTATCAGACGACTGGGCAATTCAATTCGTGCGGTACAAGTCCCTGCACCTACAACGGTTATACGGACGAAAACAAAGTGATCGCGATGGCCGGGGCGCTGAACACGGCTAATAATGTGCCGCTCGCTTCGATGTGGAACAAAGACACGGGTCGCACGCTGACTTCACTTACAACGCCGGAGAATTATTTGACCTATTCGTTCGGCACGGATTACCGGGCGTCGTTCGCGCAGGCGCTCATCAACTTGTTTGTAGATACGTCGCAGCGCGGAGCCGATAGTTACGCGACGCGCAGCTTGGCGCGTAACCCATGGGAAAACTTCGTACGGTCTGAGGCGGATGTTTCCGCGAGGCTCGCGCAGCTTGGCCGTTCGAATTATGCGCAGCCAGATGCGGGGCAGGGGCCGGATGCGAGTCATCCGGGGAGCCTGACTTATCAACCGTGGAACCTCTTTAACAATTTTGGTCAGCCGAATCTGTTTCAACCTTGGAGTGTGGGAGAAGCACTGTTAGCGGGCGCGCCAGGCGCGGATGCGGCGCTTCGCTACTTGTTGGATAACGGTCTGGGCAATGGCTTGGATGGGCCGCAGGGGTTGGCCGACTGGGCGTTATGGTCGACTGGCGCTGCGGACCCAACGAGCGTTCCTTCGTTTGCAGATAATTGGAATATCGCGCTCTCGACGATGGCGATGATGGCTTATTTGGATGGAACGGATCGGCAAAGTGCGCTATTCGCGAATCAACCCGAAGTGAAAGCGGCGCTCGATACGGTGTTTATCGCCGGCGACTACAACGGTGATGGCGTAGTGAATAGCGCGGATTACGATTACTGGCGCTCGACGTTTGGATCCACGAATTCGCTCGCGGCGGATGGAAATAACGACGGCGTGGTGGACATGGCGGACTACGTGGTGTGGCGAGAGCATGTGGGGAGTTCGGGGCTGGGGGCCGGGGCGCGCGTGCCCGAGCCGGATGCGTGGTTGATCGCTATTTCCGCAGTTGGAACGCTCTTTTTTTGCATCCGCGGCGGGAGAACCGGTCGCGATCGACTCAGAGGTTCGGCCGAAACAGCCTAAATAAATAGGTGTGAAAGCGCTTGCAATGGTTGCGGTGCGGACATAGAATGCGGTTTGAGGCGGTCTCTTTGCCGCTCTCGTCTTATATACAGCGGAGTCTTGGCCATGGCGGACAAGCAACTGCGAGGCCAGCGTGGGTTCACGCTGGTCGAGCTTCTCGTCGTGATTGCGATTATTGGGATTTTAGTCGCACTGTTGTTACCGGCGATTCAAGCGGCGCGCGAAGCGGCGCGGCGGACGCAGTGTAAGAACAATCTCAAGAATATTGGGCTGTCGGTTCATAACTTTTATGATGCGATGAAGTTCTTTCCCTTAGGCGGAACAGGACCGGATCCGCTCATTCAAGACTACCTCAAGGACAGCAAGATTAACAACCCGCCCACCGGCTCGCCCAATGGACCAACAGAGCAGGGACTGGGATGGATGTTCCAGATTCTGCCTTACTTGGAGGAAGGCGCGGTTCAGAACATCAATACGGATGTTCAAATCAAACAAACAGTTATTGGTCTTTATAACTGTCCCTCGCGTCGAGCTCCCGGAGTTCGACCTGGCGGCGTTTCTTTAGTGGACTACGCTGGGATCACGGCTGGACCGGTTCGATCGGATCCGGGTCTGACACCGTCGTTCGACGATTACCTCAACAACCCGTTGAATCATTATCCTGAATGTTTTTGGGGAAA
>DATBAY010000450.1:0-1732 GCA_036271295.1 Lacipirellulaceae bacterium
CAGCAAGCTTATCAACGATGAACTTTTGAACCTGATGAAATCCGCTAAGCTCGGATCTGGATTAACATGTCCCAAAAATACCTTGCGGATGCACTATTTGAATCAAGCCACCGAGCACGTCGCTTACAAATGTTTATTCGCCCGATTGAACGACTTCTAAAAGCGATCGCTCCGCACTTCTGCTCTAAGCCGTCATCGCTGCGATGGGTAACCAGCCGCTGCGTGAGACCAAGCCAAGCGCGGGCTAAGCCCAGTTAAAGCCTTAGAGGCCTGGGCCAGAACCAAGGTAAGACCCGGGAGCAAACTCACCGCCCAAACGTGGAGTAACCGAATGAAAGATGCCGTCTTCATCACTGCAGCCGTTACCGGATCGGGCGATTCAGCCGGTAAGTCACCACACGTACCCGTGACCCCGGCGCAGATTGCCGCTGCGGCAATCGAAGCGCACCGGGCAGGCGCCGCCATCGTACATCTGCATGTGCGCGATCCGCACACCGGCAAGGCGAGCCGTGAAGCCGCCCTCTTCCGCGAGCTTCACGAACGTGTGAGGGAACAAAGCACCGAAGTGATCATCAATCTTACGGGTGGCATGGGCGGCGACCTGTTGTTTGGCCCCGAAGACCGGCCCCTGGAATTTGCTGTCGGGACCGACTTCGTCGGACCTCGTGAGCGCATGGCGCATATTTTGGAACTGCGGCCGGAGATCGGCACGCTGGATTGCGGTTCGCTCAATTTCGACGAATCGCTCTATGGAACGTCTCCCAGCTTTCTCAGGCAGATGGCTCGCGCCTACCACGACAGCGGCGTGCGACCGGAAGTCGAAGTGTTCGAGCTCGGGCATATCGAACTCGCCCGCGAGCTCATGAAGGAAGGACTGCTCGACACGAGCGCCCTGTTTCAACTTTGCCTCGGCGTCCGCTTTGGCGCACCGGCCACGCCCGCCGCAATGCTGGCAATGCAACAGGCACTGCCCCAAGGCGTCGTGTGGTCGGCTTTCGGTGTCGGGCGAATGCAGATGCCAATGGTCGCCCAGGCCGTGGTTCTGGGCGGCAATCCGCGCGTGGGTCTCGAAGACAATCTCTACCTGGGAAAGGGGGTGCTCGCCACCAACGGGCAGTTGGTAGAACGCGCGGTGCAAATCGTGGAATCTCTCGGCGCCCGAGTGCTCTCTTCGTCGCAGACACGGGCTCGACTCGGCCTTCGCTCCGCGAACAACACTAACTAACACTTACCGTGCGTCGACCTGGCTGCGCAACGGTGCGTGGCCTCGGAATGCGCGCTACATCGTAAAAACGTCGCCCACCTCTCAACCACCCAGGTAGCGGCGAAGCACGTTCGCGGTGACTCGCTCAACCATCGCGTCACGTCGCAAGAGCGCGGCCACCCATTCGCAACTGCCGGCATGGAACACTTCGCCCCGCCCGCGATGAAAGTTAACGATCATGCCGGCGCCGCGCTTCACCCGCTCGACGGCGGCGTCGCTGTCGTCGCCCATACGAATCTCCGCCACGAATTTCGCATCGTCATCGCAGAGAAATCGATCGTCGAAGGCGAGGTCGGTCGGCTCTTCTTTCAGAGAAGACAGGCCAAGCGCTAATATGCTGAGGCCAGCCGGCGCTCCGCTCGTCGCACTCGGTTCCGGCAAGCCGTCGCGAATGAGGTAGGCCAATCCATCGACCTCGTAACCATACGCATGGCCGTCCGCGCCGAGCAGATCGCCGTAATAAAGACC
>DATBAY010000451.1:0-3493 GCA_036271295.1 Lacipirellulaceae bacterium
CTTGCCCTTAGGCACCCATCGGAACAGCGTTGCGGAAAACGCGCTAGCTGGACGACCAGGCACCACCATGGCCATTTC
Organism: Lacipirellulaceae bacterium; assembly: GCA_036271295.1. Classification (GTDB taxonomy): domain Bacteria; phylum Planctomycetota; class Planctomycetia; order Pirellulales; family Lacipirellulaceae; genus JABDGM01. The sequence continues at coordinate 79 of DATBAY010000451.1, forward strand.
GTAGACCGGCGTTCGTGGTGCGGTCGGACAATCACGGTCGGTGCCGCATTTAGGGCGAATCACTGTTACTACCGCGAGTTGCGGTAGATTGTCGAGCTTCGGAGCAAAACCGCTGTTTGGGCAATTAAATCACGCGGCCAGAAGGCACCGCACTGCGACGGAATATCGCGGTTGGTATGGGAAGTGCTATAATTCGAAGTCGTCAAAGGAAAATTTGTGTGGCGGTTCGCCGATTTGGCTGCCGCTGTTTGGCCCTAACCCAAGGAGTCGAGATATGAAGCGCATTATCAGCGCGGTTTTGATGATGGGCGTAATCGCCGTCGGTGCGGTTGGTTGCGCGGATAAGACGTCCTCAACGACGAAGAAGAGCGTGTCGACGCCGGAAGGCAGCACCACGCAGACCACGACCACGGAGACAAAGCAAAGCGGGAGTAATCCACCACCGCCTGCGAAATAGCGCCAGCTTGTGCTGATGAAGTTGATCCTGAAACGTCATCCTGAGCGCCGCGTAGCATCCGACTTCGGTCAAATGTTATCGCCGCGCTCGGGATGATTTTCTGCGCGAGCAACGACGACAGCTTTCCGCGCCTCCATGTCTCTACCCCGATTGCAGCTCGCAGCGGCAGCAATGGAACACGCCAGGCCCTTACTGCCGCTGCGGGCTGCGATCAGTATCCGCATGTTATTTTGCCGTCCCCTCCGGCTGCGCTGGCACTTGCCCTTCTCGCCGTAGTGCGAAGGTAATCGCGTGATACCCATTATCAGTATCGTAAATAATGCTGCCGTTTACGGGCGCGTATTGAAGTAACACGTCAAACGGCGGCAGTTTGTTTTCCTTCAGCGCGTCCGCGAGTGCTGCCAGCCATTTGTTCTTATCGCGCTTCTCTTCGATATAACTCTGCGTCTTATCGGATGTCAGCAAATCGTACCATTGTCGCAACGTTTCCTCGAACCGGCCCATCGTAAACATCACGGGCGTAACGCCGCGCACTTCGCGTCCGATGACCGCACTCGCCCGCGCGTAATCGGCGGAATCGACTAATCGCGGGATGGTGCCGTCGCGCGCCGCCACGCATTCCTCGAAGCGTTTCGTCGAGGTGCCGATGAAAAAGTAACCGTCCATCACCGCGACGAACGGGTCAATCGGCCGCTCGCCGTCTTTGTCTTTTAGATTCGGCATCAGCGCATAATAAGTCACGTTTCCGAAGTGGCGTTCTTCGTAATACTCGGGAAATCGATCAATTACCTTTTTTAACGATTCCTCGGCGCTCGCTTGATCCACGACTTCGGCGGCAAACACGTGTTGTTGCCCACGGAAATGGCTGGGACGCTCGTAACCGATCGTCCACGTGTAGCGGCCTTTCAGGTTGTCGACGATCTTCGTCAGCACGTCGATGCCGAGCTTGTCAGACAACTTCTCTTTCACGAATTTGTCGACCGACCCTTGATACCGATATTGGTCGATGAGCGCCGCGAGCCGATCGTAGCTCGTGCGAAGATTCCAGTTCCACGCCATGTACGATTCGATCGTTTCGGGCACAAAAGTCTGCGGTGTCGTCTCGCCAGGCAGGAATGCCGGCAACAGCAACACGCCCGAACGGGGATTCTCCAACAGTACGTGCGCCTGAATCAGGGAGTCGTACTCCCCCGTGGCATAGGTTGCGGTTGCGCCGATCGCCATCAAGCCATCGACGCCTAGCGACGGCAGCAAGCCCATGACAAAGCTCATGCCGCTATTGCCGCGCGCCGCTGCTCGGTAGAGCTCGATCGGATCGGCATACATCAACACTTGCGGAGGCGGATCCTGCGGCCGACGGCAGCTTTTGACGATCGTGGCAAAGCGCTCGTTTTCGGCGAGCGTCCTTCCCGGCACGAACGCCTCCTCGGGCTGCTCGGGTTTTGCCTCATCGCCTGTGCCCGGTTCTTTGGTGTCGGCTGTTTCCGCTGTCGAAGCGGGTTTCTCTGCAACTGGCGCGGGGGCGGTTTCTGCCGCTTCACCTTTTTCGCCCGGGTGATCCCAATGCCACAACACGCCTCGAATGACGTTCGCATCTGTGGCCGCGATGATCGTGTTCTCACGCTGGCAAACGCCAAACATGCGATTGGCTTTGTCCTTGTCGCGAACGACGGTGATTTCAACGTCGCCAACTTTCTCCTTGCTGAAGTCGGCGCCCTTCTCTTGCGCGAAGTGAAGCGCACGATCGACCAACTTATCTGCTACCGACACGCCTTCGCCCTCGCCCTGGTCAACCAGCAGCAAGAGCGCCGGCTTTTTATCCGGACGAGCGACGACAGCGAACGCTATTTCGCCCTTAGGCAACCTTTTCAAGTCGTCCCACGAGACCCCGACTTTGCTCTCGGCTTCATCTGCATACAGCTTGCCCACTTTTCCGTACAGGTTTTCAACGAGCGGTTGCAACTGCGGATCATTGATCATGCGCCCAATGTCCGTTTGCTGAACCCGCTCGCCGAACTCATGCCCGTTCGAAATCCGAAAGAAGACGACGGACTCCTCTGGAAACAACTTCATCGCGGAGGGCCGAGCAGCTAGAGCCGGCGCGGAAATCGCGACGGGGAGTGCCGCAAAGAGAATTCCGGTGACGAAAAATCCTGCGATTGTGGCGACTTTTCGCTTGGCAAACGTGCGCATAACGGTTGGCTCCAGGAGGCAAATTCAACCCGCTGCCGGGCGGCAAACTCACCGCGTCCGTCTTCCGCCATTGAAAATGCGGGTTAACTGGGAGGAATTCGCCGGCGGACGAGAAAACTTGGCTCGCATTATACCCAATGCGGCCTGATATATATAATATGGCCAGCTGGCCTTCGGAGGATTCCGCCATGTGGTTCCGCACGCTCCTTGTTTCCGCATCGTTGGCGCTCGCGCTATTTGTCTTCCAATCCGCACTTGCTCAAAGCCGCGGAGGAAGCTCCGCGTTCAGCACCGGCATGAGCGGAATGGGTGGCACGGGCGGCTTCGGTGGTACCGGCGGTGGCACGGGCGGCATGGGCGGCGGATTTGGAACCAGTGGCGGCGGCATGGGCGGCTTCGGCGGCGGATCCGGCGGATTCGGAAGCTCAGGATTCGGTAGCAGCGGTTTCGGTGGCGGCGGCATGGGTGGCGGCGGCAGCTCCGGCTTCGGCAGCTCCGGTATGGGCGGAGGCGGCATGGGCAACTCCGGCATGGGGCAGAACAACCAGCCCGGCGCCAACCCGATGTTCGTCGGACGCGGCGGCGGCCAGAACCAACAGAACGGAATGCAAGGCGGCAATCGCGCGATGAATCAGTTCTTTACGAACATGAATCGCTCGATGGGTCGTAACGGCAAAAACAACGGAAAACAGGGTCAAAGCGGCCAGCAGAATCCGCCGCAGCCGATGCGGATGGAAGTTAAGGTCGCCTTCAATCCGACGCGAC
>DATBAY010000452.1:0-6266 GCA_036271295.1 Lacipirellulaceae bacterium
TGATGGATCCCGCCAAAACCAGCGTCGAAGACCTCCTTCAAGCGCCCGTCCTCTATATCAGCGGCAGCCAAGCGCCGAACCTGCTGCCACAAGCGCAAAAGCTACGCGACTACGTCGATCGCGGCGGATTCATTTTCGCCGAGGCCTGCTGTAAAGACTCGAGTCGGTTCGATGCAGCGCTTCGCCAATTGATGACGGCCGTCTTCCCCGAGCCCGAATACAAACTTCAACCCATTCCACCCGGCCATCCGGTGTGGCGAATGCAGGATATGGTCCGGCCCGATTCGCCGTACGCCGGCCACCTGTATGGCGTCGAATACGGTTGCCGCACGTGCGTCGTTTATTGCGACCAAGATCTTTCGTGCTATTGGGAACTAGCTCGCCCGGGCCAGTGGAGCCACTATCCGGCCGACGTCATCCAGCACATCACAGACGCCCTTGCCATCGGCGTCAACGTTCTCACCTATGCCACAAACCGCGAACCCAAAGGCAAAGAGCAAAGCTTCGATGTTCCGCTCGTCGGCGATCCCATCAATGACAAAACCACACGCGGCGTCATCGAAATCGCCAAGCTCCGCCACGGCGGCGGTTGCAATGATGCGCCGGGCGCACTTCTCAATTTGCTCCGCATCGCATCGCAAGGCGAACTGAAACTTCAGGTCCGCGCCGCGCCGGACATGATTAACATCTCCGACCCCAGCCTGTTCCGATATCACCTCGCCTTCATGCACGGCCGCTACGACTTCCACCTCACCGAAGCCGAGCGCACGCAGCTCCGCGAATATCTCGAGCGCGGCGGCACCCTGCTGGCGGATTCCATCTGCGCCAGCAAAGCATTCGCCACGGCCTTTCGCCGCGAAGTCGCCGCTGCGATTCCCGGACACCCGATCGAACGCATCCCACCGACCGATCCTATCTTCACAAACGCATTCGGTGGTTACGATGTGCGCACCGTTTCCCTGCGCGATCCGGCCACAGCCAATGCTGGCAATCAGCCTGTAGCAGCCCGTATCCGCCAGGTGCCGCCGGAAATCGAAGGCATTCAAATCGGCAAACGCTGGGCGGTCATTTTCTCCCCGTACGACATCAGCTGCGCGCTCGAAAGTCACGAAGCAGTCGGCTGCCGCGGCTATATCCAACAAGATGCCGCTCGAATCGGGTTGAACGTGCTCCTCTATTCGCTGAACGAGTAGGCGAGTCGAAACTCATCTCGTAGTGAGCACGGGCGATAGCGGCGAATCAAGTCGTCTCACGTAACTGCTATCATGCGAGCCAACTTGTTGCGCTAGATCAACTTGCGCGACTCGCTAGCGACGTTAAGCGCAATTGACCCCCAGCGCGCCACGCTCTTATAATCCGCCACATTTTTCGCGGCGGCTTTTCCTAATCGTTTGTGTCGCTTTGTGTTAAGCAAAGCGAGGCCGATTCCGTCGCGACGAATGCGCGCCCGCGCTACGGGCGTACTTTTCCAGGCAAGGATGCCGGTCTGATCTCGTCTCGCAAAACAAATTCGAACACTGGGCGCGCCCAATCGCCGCGCCGTAATCGCTGCGCTCGCTTCGCGCGCCCAACCTACTTCCAAATTGCAATTTGCATTTTGCAATTTGCAATTTGCAATCTCCTATTCGCTCAGCCTCCAGCATCCGGCGGCATGGCGCGGTTGCCATCCGTCGAGCCCGCGCCCGTCCAAGTGGCGCAACTCCCGGCCATCCCCTTCGCACCGCTGCAAACCGTGCCGGCACCGGCTCCGACGCGCTCACCACTTTCCGCTTTCCGCAAAATTCAGGTGTTGCCACGCTCCGAAGGCACCGGTTTCTCTGCCGAGTCCTTCGTCATGCCCAGCGGCGAGAAGGTGGCCGTCATCAGCGGCGGCGTAAACGTCCTCGTCCAGGGTCTCTCGAACGATAAGCTGCCCGCCACACTTGGCCCCTTGGGCGACGTCGACATTGAAGCCGACCGCGTCGTCATCTGGGGCCTTGATACGACTGGCGGTCTCGCCGGAACCACGCAGTCCGCCGACACGCCTCTCGAAATCTATATCGAAGGCAACATCGTCTTCCGCCAAGGCGATCGCACATTCTACGCCGATCGCATGTTCTACGACGCTCACCGCCAGATCAGCCTTATCATCAATGGCGAACTGATCGCTCCTGTACCGCAAATACACAACTTGAATTCCGTCGGCTTGGTCCGCCTGCGCGCGTCGGTCCTTCGACAGCTCGATGAATCCCACTTCGCCGCCCAAAATGGCCTCGTCACCACCAGCCGATTGGAAGACCCCAGCTACGCCTTCACCGCCAACGAAATCCAATTCGAAGACCTTCAACAACCGGTAATCGATCCGGCCACCGGTGCGCCGGCCATCGATCCAGTCACCGGCCAGCCGCTCGTCGCTCACCGTCGACTTGCCCAAAGCAGCGACAACTACGTCTATATCGGCGACGTGCCCGTGTTCTATTACCCGACGCTGAATCTCGATCTCGACGATCCGCATTACTACATCGATAGCTTCCGCTTCCGCCACGATGGCGTGTTCGGCTACCAAACGCTCTTCAAGTTCGACACGTTCCAACTCCTCGGCATGCAACGCCCGGAAGGCGTGAAATGGAACCTCGACCTCGATTACTTAAGCGAGCGCGGCCTTGGCGTAGGCACCGACGTGCAATACGCCCGCGACTCTTTCTTTTCGATCGACGGCCCCACCACGGGCCGCTTCGACGCTTGGTTCATCGAAGATCACGGCCACGATAACCTCGGCCGCGAACGCCGCGATATCGACCCCGAAAAGGATTTCCGGGGACGCGTTTTCTGGAATCACCGCCAGCAAATCAAGGGCGGCTTGCTCGACGACTGGACCGTGCAGGGCGAAGTCGGATGGCTGAGCGATCGCACGTTCGAAGAATCTTATTACAAAAACGATTGGGACGACAACAAAGACCAGACCACCGGCGTACGCCTCAAACGCACGTTCGACAATCAATCGTTCTCGATCGAAGCAAATGGTCAAATCAACGACTTCTATACCGAAACGCAATGGCTGCCGCGACTCGACCACTACTGGCTCGGCCAGCCGCTGCTCGATGACAACATAACCTGGTACGAACACTCGAACGCGGCCTACGCAAATATCGGAGTCGCTACGAATCCGACCAACCCCACGCTGCTTTCACAGTTCGAACGATTCCCCTGGGAAGATGACTCCGCCGGCAATCCAATTTCCGGCAACGGCGGCCGCTTCGTCACGCGCCAGGAACTCGATTACCCGATTGACCTCGCGCCGTTCAAGGTTGTGCCCTTCGCCCTCGGCGAACTTTACCACGCGGGCGAGGACATCAACGGCAACCCAGTGGATCGCGCCTACATCAACACCGGCGTTCGGGCCAGCATTCCTTTCTGGTACGCCGATCCATCCATTCAAGAGCCGCTGTTCAACCTCAACGGCCTGGCCCACAAGGTCGTGTTCGACGCCCAATTCTCGTACGCCAACGCCACGCAAGATCTGAACCGCTTCCCCGAGTACGACGAACTCGAAGACACGTCGATCGAAGAGTTCCAACGCCGCCTCTTCTTCGATCCGTTCGGCGGCATCCTGCCAAATAACTACTACATTCCAAGCCCTGGCGCGGGTACGCCTTCAACGATCAATCCAAAATTCGACCCGCGCTACTACGCACTCCGCTACGGCCTGCAAGATTGGGTCACGTCTCCATCCAGCGAAGTCGCCGACGACCTCACCGCAGTTCGCCTCGGCATGCACCACCGTTTGCAAACCCGTCACGGTGGCCCGGGCGAAGAGCACGTCGTCGATTGGATGACCTTCGATGCGGACGCCACTATTTTCCCTAACGCTGATCGAGACGACTTCGGCTCCACGGTCGGCCTGATCAATTACGATTGGCACTGGTTCCTCGGCGACCGCTTCTCAGTCTTGAGCGATGGCTACGCCGACACTTTCGGCGACGGTCTCAAGACCGCGAGCATCGGCATGCTGGTCACCCGACCGAAAACCGGTAACTTCTACCTCGGCTTCCGCACCGCCTCCGGCCTGTTTGACGCCGAAGTCCTCACGGCCACCGTGAACTACCGGATGACCGAAAAGTGGATCGGCTCCGCCACGTCCGCCATCGACTTCGGTCCCACCGGCAACATCGGTCAGGCCTTCTCGTTTACCCGCATCGGCGAGTCGCTACTCACCACAGTCGGTGCAAACGTCGACGCATCCAAAGGCACCGTCGGCGCTCACTTCCTCATCGAGCCTCGGTTCCTGCCGAAGCTGCAAACGACCAGCCACACCGGCCTCGAAATCGACCCCGTCGGCGTCAACGGCCTCGAGTAATGCCGCTCCGCCGCCCGGCCCCTTTAGCCGCGACGCGCAGCGGAACGCTCCTGCCCCCTTTTCCCCACGCCCGCGCGCAAAACCCTTTACCCGTCCCACGCTGCCAACTATCCTGAACCTCAAGTATCAACACTTCCAAGTTGAGGGGGGACCGCCAATGACCGCCAACCATGTTCGTTCAATTTTTCCTGTCGCGGCAATCGTCGCGCTCCTTGTCGTTACGAAGCAGCCAAGCCAGGCAGCCGTCGTCATTAACGAAATCGACGCCAACCAAACCGGCTCGACCGACCTGCAAGAATTCGTTGAGCTCAGCGGTCCCGCGAATCTCAGTCTCAGCGGCTACGTCGTCGTCTTCTTTAACGGTGCCACCAACGCCTCGTATCTGTCGTTCGATTTAGATGGCTACCAACTCGGCAATACAGGATTTTTTCTCCTGGGCAACCCGGGGGTTGTTCCCACACCAGACATCATCTTCCCAACGACAACCCTCCAAAACGGCCCAGACGCGGTCGCGCTTTATTTAGCCAACGCCGCCGATTTCCCGCTCGGAACCCCTGCTACATCCACGAATCTCGTCGACGCCATCAACTACGGTAGCAGCAGCAATCCGCCCGATACTGCCCTCATGGCCATCCTCGGACAGTCCACGCAATTCATAGACACCGATACGACATCCATCAGTCGTGTCCCCGATGGCACCGGTCCCTTCACAGAAAACACGGTTCCCACACCCATGAACTCCGGCATCCCGCAGGTTCCTGAGCCGTCAACCATTCTGCTAGGCGTGACTCTCGTCGGCCTCGTCACCATTCAGCGCCGCACGCGTTAACGTCGGCACGATTGCGCGCAGCGACGACACGAACTGCGATTGAGGGCGACCGCACAAACACCAAAAAAAGAGAGATCAGCACTCCGCTCGTTGGCTCCGGCACATCCGCGAAATCTTCAGCGCCGGCGACGTTTCCCGCTGTCTGCCCAAAGTGCGATCGCCACACGTTGTAGTCATCCGGAATGTGCGATGGACTCTGGCCCTCGCGCCACACAATGTAGTCAGCTCCGTCCACGACGCCATCGCCGTTGAAGTCGCCAGGCAAACGAAATAAGTCTAGCGCACGCTGAGCCAGAATTGCGTGCACTGCCGTCGTGGGATGCACATCATCCCAAAATAAATATTGATCCGGGTTTGGCGCCTCTTGGCTCGTATCGTAGTGAGCAGTACCCGTCGTTAATCCGGGCGCGGCCGAGTTCGTAACATCCGTCAAGCCAAAACCCGCTGGATTCGCGAGCACCTGTTCGAACAATCCATACGTATCAAATTGAAAAACGTTGATCGCCGGGTTGCCCGATTGCATTCCGGCCAGCATTGTTCCCAGCCCCGCGTTGAATTGCTGCGTCAGTAAGTTGTATTGCGATTCAGTCGATGCGTTCCCGTTATATTTCGGCGTATCTCCCAACGGCGGCAGATTGAATACGAGGAACTGTCGCGCCCCACCGGCGACCAGCCGATTGATGCTTCCCGCTAAACTGTTGAGCGGCACGCTGACGTTCGTTTGCCCGTTGAGAAAGTCATTCGCGCCAGCGAACACCACATACAGCGCGTCAGATGCCCCGTTATGTGCGGAAAGATACTTGCTTACTTGCTCGTCGACGTCATTGATGAACAGTCCTTGCCCCCCTTTAGTTCCCGTGGTTTGCGCGCCGCCGAACGCGTAATCATTGCCGCCGGCCGTGCTGCGCGTGAGCGCCGGCAACCCAAGACCGGTCGCCAACGATTCCGCATAGATCGGCCCATTCGAGAAGCGACCATCCGCATAATACGGCCCGGGGTTCGTCTTGAACGACGCGTACGAAATGTTACCTACGTCGCTAAGGCTGTCGCCGAATACGATCAGATTGCTGAACGGCCCCCCGAGCGACTGGCCAACATAAA
>DATBAY010000453.1:0-1534 GCA_036271295.1 Lacipirellulaceae bacterium
CTCCATCGAAAAGCTCTCGTGCATGGCCACTGCCACCACAAGTCGATCATGGGAATGGGTGATGAGACGGCATTGTTGAAGAAGATGGGCGTTGATTTCGAAATGCCCGAGCAGGGCTGCTGCGGGATGGCCGGGTCATTCGGATTCGAGAGTGGCCGGCACTACGATGTGGCAATCGCGTGCGGCGAGCGAGCGCTGCTACCAGCCGTGCGCAACACTGGGGAGGACACGCTCATCATCGCCAACGGCTTTAGCTGCCAGCAACAAATCGCGCAGACAACGCCCCGCCGGCCGCTCCACCTGGCTGAAGTGTTACAGATGGCACTCCATAACGACAAATCGGATTGAAAACGAGAATTATCCAACGCGATGAGAGGTGAATCGAAATGAATAGCTCACTGTTACACGAGCACGATGGCGAACGAACATTTGCGATTATTTTCAAAACGGGGGATGAAGTAGCCGCCGGGCTGGCCGATTTTGCTCGTCGCGAGGAGCTGGCGGCGGCCCATTTCACTGCCATCGGCGCTTTGCAGGACGTAACGCTTGGCTACTTCGACTGGGACAAAAAGGATTACAAGCGAATTCCGCTGACCGAACAGGTTGAAGTGCTTTCTCTTGCCGGCGACGTCGCGCTTAATGACAAGGAAGACCCAGTGGTGCATGCACATATCGTCGTCGGCCGAGCCGATGGATCAACTCGCGGCGGGCATCTTCTGGATGCGCACGTTCGCCCCACCTTGGAGGTCATGCTTGTGGAATCGCCCGCTCACCTTCATCGTCGCTTCGACCCCGAGAGCGGACTGGCCTTGATCCGGCTTCCATCCGCCAGTCGCTCATCACAAACCGCGAAGAGATAGTCGTACGGCATGAACGTCCCCCGGCCCCAACCGACACTTCTACGGCGTGATCGCGAGCACGCCATTTCACTGGAGCCTTTTTCAAATTCTCGTGCTGGGTGGCTGGGGCAACGCCCCAGAGGATTACGAAGAACTAGGGCGTTGCCCTAGGCACCCATTGGAACACCTTTGCTAAAAATGCTTTAGTCGGGCATGGAAAAGGCGATTGTGGACAGCAGCGCGTTTTCTGCCTGCCGCGAGTCGAGCCGTGTGTGCTGCACGACGATCGGCAAGATCGTTGAACCGCAAATGCAGCGTCCGACCTGCGCGGACATTCACGACGTAAGGCCCGACCGGATCACTGTCCTCAAAATGTACGGTCAATTCAACCTGTGCGTCTTGCTCGCCCGCGTTCAGAATACAAACGGCTTCGTGGCTGGTAAGCTCCGGCGCTGGCCCGTGACTTGTCGCGGGTATATACCCTTCGGGAATGGCCCATACGAGGTGACCGATGGATGGCTTGCTCATTGGAAGTTGCCGAAATTTCAAAGGAGCACGCGGCCAATCGTCCGTTGACCGAGCGCATAACTACGGCCGTATTAACGACGTGTCGCCTACGGCACCGAAGGGCAGGTCAATTCTTACGTGCGTAGAGAATCTGGCAACAGGCGTTTTCCGCTCCAGCGCCGTCGCGA
>DATBAY010000454.1:0-3871 GCA_036271295.1 Lacipirellulaceae bacterium
GTGAATCGCCAGTAGCAACGAAACTGCAAGCGGGATCGCAATGCAGTGCAAAATATAGAATCGATTAAGCGTTTCTTCACCGACGTTGCGCGCGCCAAGGAGCGCAAAGCGCGCATCGCTCCCGCTCGTGATCATTGGGTACCCGAGCGTGAGCAGCTGATGCCCCGGCCCTTCATGCCCCAGGATAGGCGTCGCCCGGGCCATATTCGAACCAACCGTGATAGCCCACACCGCCAACTGATCCCACGGCAATAAATATCCGGTGAATGAAAGGAGCAGCGTGAGTAGCAGCAGAATAACGCCGACCACCCAATTAAACTCGCGCGGCGGCTTGTAGCTGCCCGTGAGAAACACACGATACATGTGCAGCCACACGGTGATCACCATCGCGTGGGCTCCCCAGCGGTGGATTTCGCGCATGATGCCGAGCGAATAGATATCGCGCAGCGCCAAAATATCGTTGTACGCCCACTCCAACGTGGGGCGGTAATAGAACATCAGCAGAACGCCGGTCACCGTCTCCACCAAAAACAGGAAGAACGTGACACCACCCATGCACCACGTGTAAGACAGCGCGATGCCTTGCTTCTTGACCGAGACCGGATGGAGGTGCAGGAAGAAGTTCGTCAGCATCACCACAATGCGGTTGCGACGATCGACCGGCATCGGATGCCGAAAGATGCTTTTCCAAATCTGCGATTCGGTGATGATTTCGCCTAAACCGGCCATGGCTTCCTGAATGCGCTGTTGTTTCTCGAAATACCTTCGATACCGTCGTGGAATTACACCGGAATGTAGCAAGCCGGATTGTCCCAGTCACCCATCTCTTGCTGGAAGGTACGGCTTTTGTCAACTTCGATCGAACCGTCGCTGCCAATCGAAATGGCGTAGCGTTCCAGCGGCCGCGGTGCCGGGCCTTCGAAATTGATTCCATCTTTGTAGTAACCGCTACCGTGGCATGGGCATTTGAACTTTTGCTCCGCATCGAGCCAGTTCGGCGTACAACCCAGGTGCGTACACACGGACTTGAGCGCGAAGATTTCTTGCTGACCGTTGTACTCCGTGTTCACGATCCACACGCCGAATTGCGCCTTGAACCGCGTTTCGACCTGCCCTGGCGAAAACTTATCCGTCGTGCCGACGCTGAACTTGCTCGGCGGCTCTCGCAAAATGTTCGGGAACATGAAACGAACGGTGCCCAGCGTCCAAGCGGCAGCCGTCGCAGAAAGCGCGGTGAAACCGACGGCGAGTGCCGACATTCCGAAGATGAAGGCCCGTCGCTCCGTAACCGCGGCATCTTTAGCGGCCTTCAACGCGCCGGGCTTCGCATACGCGGGCTTCACTGGCATCGGCGGAACGACGATCGCTTCTTTCGCCTTTGCCTTCTTGGCGTCGGGCGCCGCAGGCGAAGCTTTGGCCTGAGCCTCAGCCTTCGTCATCGGACCCGGCTTCGTCGTCTTTCGAGCGGCAGCGAGAATGCTCTGTGTATCGACAGGCTCCGACTTCGCCGCCGGTGCTTCCTTCTTCGTCGGGGCAGCCTTCGCAGCCGCCGGCTTCGCAGCCGGTTTTTCTTTCGGCGCGGCCGGAGCAACTCCGCCGCCGCGAGCCATCGCCAGCATATCGGCAACGCTCGGGCGAGCGCCGCCTGCCGAGACGGGCGTCTTTGCCGCGGGTGCCGCAGGCTTCGCCGGAGCAGCGGCGCCCTCCGCAGGAGCGTCTGCTTGAGGAGTTTCAGCGGCCCCACCCTGTGCGTCGGCCTTGCGTGCAGCCGCCAACATTTCTGCGACTGTTAGTTTCTTGTCAGCCATACCTCGTCCTTACACCCAAGTTGCTCGCACATTCGTGGGGCAACCCTGGCGGGAGAATCGCGATCGCCTAAACCGCTCGCGCAGTCGCGATTGAAGGCTCGCAACAGGCCCGCGCGATGTCCCGAAGTCCATTACGCTGCAACAGGTTATAAGAACTGCGATGCCGGCCAGGCAGGGGATTGTGACTTTTTTCACAATCTTCTCTCTATTGTTTAAACCCGTGACGACTTATTGTCAACCGCCATTCAGAATTCCGCTGTGCCCCCCGCGGCGGTCGAATAACCAATTTTGTGCGTTGAGACAACGAAGGTAAAGATCAAATCCGTCGTGGCGACGAAATTCGTCGTTGCAAGATTACTCGCGGGCAATGCGGATGCAATTGAAATCGATTGACGCTCTTTGGCTGCGCCCTGAAACTGGTTCATTCCTTTCGAATGTCGGCAGCCACGTTTTCATCGCACAACGAACACACGTCGTCGTACAATTATAACGTTACCATGAACATTCTAGTCGTCGGAAATGGTGGCCGTGAACACGCGCTTGCTTGGAAGCTCAAGCAAAGTCCGCGCGCCGAGCGCGTGTTCGTCGCACCCGGCAACGCAGGTACGGCGCTCGACGCCGAGAATATCGACATCCCTGCAACCGACGTAAAAAGCCTTCTCACTTTCGCCAAGCAGAACAAAATCGAGCTCACGGTCGTTGGTCCGGAAGCCGCGCTCGCGGCGGGGCTCGTAGATGCTTTCCAGAAGGAAGGCCTTCGCGCATTCGGCCCATCGAAGGCAGCTTCGGAGCTCGAAACCAGCAAAGTTTTCTGCAAAAACTTGCTTCGCCATGCCGACGTTGCGACGGCCGATTACCGCGTTTTCCGCGATGCCCGCGGCGCCAATAATTATCTTACGAATCGCGACGACACCCCCGTTGTCATCAAGGCCGATGGCCTCGCCGCCGGCAAGGGCGTCTTTGTTTGCGACAATCGCGAGCAAGCGCTCGACGCGATTGAGCGAATCGGTATCCAGAAAGAATTTGGCGATGCCGGCAATCAAATTGTGATTGAAGAACGCCTCCACGGCCAAGAGGCCAGCGTGCTCGCGATCACCGATGGCCACACCATCATCACAATGCCCGCTTGTCAGGATCATAAGCGCGCCCATGATCGCGACCGCGGCCCCAACACGGGCGGCATGGGCGCTTACTGCCCGACGCCGCTCGTTACCGACCAGATGTTGGCTGACGTCGAAGAGCGAATTCTCGTGCCTACCGTCCATCAAATGAAGCGTTCGCGGCGCCCATTCCGCGGCATTCTTTACGCGGGAATCATGGTCACAAACCAGGGCATGGAAGTGCTTGAATACAACGTCCGCTTCGGCGACCCCGAATGCCAGCCGCTGCTCATGCGTCTGCAAAGCGACTTGGTGGATTTGCTCGAAGCCACCACCGACGGTCGCCTCGATGAGATCTCGCCGCCGGTTTGGGACCCGCGTCCAGCCGTCTGCGTCGTCATGGCGAGCGAAGGCTACCCCGGCGCCTATGAACGTGGCCAGCCCGTCCGCGGCCTCGACGAAGCCGCCAAGGTCCCCGACGTAAAAGTCTTCCACGCCGGCACGAAAATGAAGGACGGCAACGTCGTCACCGACGGCGGCCGCGTTTTCGGCGTCACGGCGCTCGGCTCGAGTATCTCAGCGGCGAAACTCCAGGCCTACACCGCCGTCAAATGCATCCGCTTCAGCGGCGCCTGGTGCCGAAAAGACATCAGCGACAAAGCGCTTACCTACAAAAGCTAGCGCCGCCGCTTGCGGTTTAGCTCAACCGCTTACGGAAAAGCATTTCACACTGTCGCCGGCCGCGCCGGCGCTTCTCCGCGCGGCGCCATCACCAAAACTAGCGCTGCTCCAAATACGACGAGTATGAGCCCGGCCCAGAAGAACGGGTTCACGGAATTCCAAAGGTGATTGGTCGACACGGAGTAAAGCGTGTTCACAACCGGAGCAGCGCCAAACACGAGAGGCATCACGAACACCGGCTTGCCGCCGGAATTGAACGCCAAGATGATCCCCAGTGCCCCG
>DATBAY010000455.1:0-3912 GCA_036271295.1 Lacipirellulaceae bacterium
ATCTTCCGCGAGGTCATCCTCGGCGGCGATTGTCCCGCGATGCGCTGTATCCGCCTGGAGGGCGACCGCGCCACTGCCGCCGACATCGAGCTCTTTCGCCGCCACTGCGCGCCGGATTCAATGTTGGCCAACGGGCTGGGCGCCAGCGAGTGCGGCCTGGTGCGGCAATGGCGGATCACCCGACACACGCCGCTCCCCGATGGCCCGCTGCCGATCGGCACGGCGATGGACGACATGGAAATCATCCTGCTCGACGAGCACCAGCACGAGGTGTCGGAAGGCGCCGTCGGCGAGATCGCGGTGCGCAGCCGCTACGTTGCCGTCGGCTATTGGGGACAGCCCCAGCTCACCGCCGCGCGGTTTCTGGCGAATCAAGCAGACCCCACCCTTCGGACCTACCTGACCGGCGATCTCGGCCGCATGTTGCCCGGCGGGCTCCTGCAATACTGCGGCCGCAAGGACTTCGTCCCCAAAATCCGCGGCGAATTTGTCGATCTCGACACCATCGAGCGCGCCCTGGGCACGATCCCCGCCGTGCGCGAGTCCGTCGTCGTCATCCGCGAAGAAGACGGCCGCGACCCGCAGCTCGTCGCCTACGTCGTCCCGCAACCCGGCACCAAGCCGACCGCCCACGCCCTGCGCAGCGAACTCGCCCAGCGCGTGCCGCAGGCCATGGTCCCTTCGGCCTGGGTCCTGCTTGAGAAAATCCCGCTGAACGCAAACCTGAAGGTCGATCGCAAGGCGATGCTCAAACTCGTCCCCGAAACCACGACCGACGAAGCCGAATACGTCGCGCCGCGCACCACGCTGGAGACCCAACTGGCCAGCATCTGGTGCGAAGTCCTGGAAATCGACCGCATCGGCGTTCACCAGAACGTCTTCGATATCGGCGCCGATTCCATCCGCATCGCCAAAGTCCGCAGCCGCATCTCGGCCGCGCTTTCTACTGAAGTGCCGATCCGCATGATTTTCGAGCAACTGACGATCGCCGAGCAGGCGGATGAGGTGGGGACGCTGGTGGCGTCAACTCGGTAAAATCCCTCCAGTAGTCAGTGGTCAAGCCCGCCAAAATTCGGACTACTAAAATCCAGATTGATGAATCAACTGCTGGCAGATAAGCCAGTTGGCAATCAATTCTGGGCGGTTGTCAAAAGCTGCATTTTTAACTATAAAGGAGGACAAAAGGAGAGTGAATGAAGGGGAACATCGCGTTGAGTGCTGGCGCGGCGGCGTTAATTGGGTGTGTGCTTCATGCGAGGGGCGGGGCGATCGACCTGTCCTCACCACCGAACGCCTCGGTGAAACCGGGGACGGTCGGCGGCTATTTTGAATCGCCGGACGGGAACTGGACGACCTTCTGGATGTCCGGCGTCGGTAGTTCGAACACGCAACTCGTTTCGCGTCGGACGGATGGGTCGGGGCCCGCTGTCCGGCTGAGCGACGACGCGAGCACTCACTTTTCCGGGATAGGCGGGTCCGTAATTTCTCCGGACGGCCAGTTCGTGGTGTATCGGAGCGCGGGTCTCGGTCAGACGGGTTACGAGCTTTACAGCCGCCCAATCGATGGCAGCGGCAACGTTGCCCGCCTTACCGATACTTATCCTTCGAACAACTTCGCCAATCCCTATCTGATTCGTCCCAACAACGAAGTGATTTCATTTCGTAAGAGCAGCTCTCTGGTGCCTGACATGTTGCGGCGGGGGCCGATCGACGGATCGACAGCGACGCAACAACTCACGCCAAACTTTACCAGTGTGGCCAACTTCACTGGCTTCGACCTCACGCCCGACGGCAATCGCGTTCTATTTACCGCAAACGGTGTAAGTAACACCCAATTGATCAGCCTTGACCTGACGAGTGGTGCGGCTCCCGCGGTGCTAAACGACCCAGGCAAGATCGACCCGGCCGACTTTCAGACGACCGCCGATTCGAAGGTAGCGGTATTCTTCAATCAGGAGAATGGCGTCATTGGCAGATTCTTCAGCCGACCTGTCGACGGTTCTGCCGTGCCGATTGCGCTTAGTTCGTCCGAGGCGTGGTCATCGGTGCGACAGCAGCCGGCCATCACGCCCGACATGAAGTCGCTTGTGTACAGTTCTTCCGCCAACTCCACGCAGGGCGTGAAGCTCTACATCTCGGCGTTGGATGGCAGTGTCGTTGAGAGAAAGCTCTCGGATTTCCCCGTCTCAAATTTTCATGTTACTGCCGATGGGTCGCGCGTTGTCTATCTAGCCGACACGGTTTCCGACCAACTTCTGGGGTTTGACTCGGTGTTGTCCCAACCGTTGACAGGGGGGTCGGCGACACAGCTGTACAAGGTGCCGAACACGAGTTCATCGATCTTCGATTTTACCGTATCGCCTGATGTGAAAAAGGCGCTGTTTCTTGACAAGACGCATCTTTACGAGGTTTCAACCGACACGGCCAACTCGGTATCTACGCTTTTTGTGGCAACCGGGTCCCTGCAGTCGCTCAAGAGCTTTCTAGTAACACCTGACAGCAAATACGCTGTCGTTGCCTACAACGAGACGCTGGACACGGCGTTTGAATCACTTTGGGCAGTACCGCTGGATGGCTCCAAGCCGTGGCAGCTAAGTGATCCTTTGCCGAACGATGGCGACATCTACGACTATCAAATTAGCCCGGATGGCCATTGGGTTCTGTACCGAGCTTCCGATTCCACGCCTGGAGAAATTGAATTGTTTGCAGCTCCAATTCCAGAACCGACAGGAGCATCAGTGTTGGCGATCGGTGCGCTAGCGCTTGGACTACTGAAGCGTCGTCGCGGCCCATCGCGTTCAAACACTGCGTGAAGGTCGCGCTTAACCTGCGATCTGGCTCGGAAAATGCACGTAGCCTTGACACGAGCCTGCCTGCGACCGAACGGTCGGAGCTCGACGCTGGCGCCGCCGCAACCTCCCATTGCCCATCAATTAGTTCACTTCAACGACCCCACCACCCCCGGCCCCTTCGCCGCCCAATCACTCGCGGCGGTGGCTTCCCAGA
Source organism: Lacipirellulaceae bacterium (assembly GCA_036271295.1). Taxonomy (GTDB): domain Bacteria; phylum Planctomycetota; class Planctomycetia; order Pirellulales; family Lacipirellulaceae; genus JABDGM01. Next base: position 3,007 of record DATBAY010000455.1, read on the forward strand.
CCTTGAAATCCTTCACCTCCACCGATTTTCCCGTCGCCTGGATGGCCATGGCGGTCTTGGTGGGGTGGTCGATGCCTTTGGCCTTCATGTACGCCACCGGCCGGCCGTCGAGGCTGGCGAGGATTTCTTCGCCGACCACCTCCACCCGCATCAGGTGCCACGACGAGAGATCGATGTCGTTTTTGAAGTCGCGCGACAGGTCCTTGATGCTCTCGCGGAGCTTCTTTTTCTCCTCGGCGGTGGTCTTGGGGTCCTGCATCTTCTCGTAAATGTCCTCGCGCATCGTGCCGTACTTCTGGTCGGCCACGTTGCCCTTGCCGGCAGAAATCGTCGCCTTGCAGATATGCCCGGCGTGCGAGTCCTTGTAACCCTTGTCGTTGATCATCAGGCTACAAGACTTGCCGCCGTCAAATTTCACCGAGAACTCCGCCACGAAGTCCTTGTAAGCCAGCGGCTCCGCCACCTGCAACGCCGCCGGATGATTGTCGCTGGGAATCTCCACGATCGTGACCACGCCGTCCTTGACGGTGAACGAGCCTTTAAAGATATGCCACTTCGGCTTGGTGTCCGGCCGGGCGAAATCGTCGGAAAAGAGCAGCTTGCCCTTCTGAGCCATCACCGGGCCGGTATCGGCGGCGCGGGTAATGGGGGCGGCGAACGTCACGGATAGGGCGATCAGGGCGAAGGTGATAGCGGTTTTCATAGTGGAATATCCATAAACGAGATTCACAGTTCAGTAGTCGCGGAACCGGAGAGCAATCGCGAAGGCGACCGTCCATCCGATTGTCTGCAATTGCGACTGCTTACCCAATAGATCCGGTCGAAAACGGCCGACCGCCGATGGTGGTCGATGAGAAAAGGCCGTAGTCATTTGACGCGATACTCATCTTCGAGCTGGTACCGCTC
>DATBAY010000456.1:0-7667 GCA_036271295.1 Lacipirellulaceae bacterium
GCGCTCATTGGGACGACTATCAGCACGCATACGAAGATATGCTCAACGCCACGAGCACCGAAGCCGCGCCCTGGTATGTGATTCCCGCTGACAAAAAGTGGTTTGCCCGCGCCTGCGTCGCAGACATCATCACATCCCAACTGCACTCGCTCGGCCTGGAATTCCCGAAGGTTTCCGAAAAAGAGCAAGCCGCTCTGGCCGAATCGAAGCGACAGCTCGAGGCAGAAGACGAGTAAGTCGCGCGTTCTTGCCACAATCTCTGAACGGTTCCAGCTCAGGTCTGATTGTTCTGAATTTGCCGTTCCTGGGCTTGTTTCGAGCGTCGTTTCGCCTCGCCCGTCCCGCTCTGAAAATAAGCTACGATTCAAATGCCGCCCGGTGCGACACCATCGCTCCAAATCGGCTCTCGTCTGGGGTTCAGCAGTTCAGCTAGTCGTTCGCGTCGGGTCACGCCGGCTGTCTTCGTATGACGCCCATCATCCTAATCCAAATCGCCGCCCCCGTCGTAGCTGCCTTGCTGGGTGGCGCTTTCGGATGGTGGCTCCGCGCTCGGCCGTGGCGAACGCCGGCCTCGAAGCCGCGCGAGATACCGCGCAAACAACAGACATCGCAGATCCTGCAAAGCTTGCAAAACGCCACCGACACGGTGCGCTCCTGCATCGAACAGCACACCGAGTGCATCCGCGCGATCCAGGCAGAGCTCAACGAATCGACAGCCACCGAGCCGGCGATCATTACGCAGCTCGCCGAGTCGATCATCGAATCCAACGGCCTCGTTCAGCACCAGTGTAACGACCTACGGGCAACGATCACCGAAAAACGCAAAGAGATTCGCGACTGCCTGGCGGGGTCTCAAGGCCTGCTGTTCACGTTCGCCGCGCTAGACCGGCAGCAACAGGCCTACAACCAGGTTCTCGCCTCGCTGGAAGTACTGGCGGCCGAATTGGCGAGCGACATCAAAGGCCACAGCCAGCGACTCCAAAAAATCAGCGGTGGCCTCGAAAGCAGCGCCGATCAAACGGCGGACGGCATATCTGGCGCCGTCACGAGAATCCTTAATGCGACCGACGTCGTTCAAAAGCGAATTGACGTTACGCAGCAGCAAATTACCAACCAGGCCGAAAGCGTCGAAATGCAGGCGATTTTGACGCACGCCGACCTCTTGACCTCCCTGCCAAATCGCAAAGCCTTCGAGGCCGAGTTGGAACGCGCTTCGATGCAGGGTGGCCGCACGCCGCTCGCCACCGTCATGCTGATTGACTTGGACGGCTTTAGCTTGGTGAACCGCGAATACGGCCATCAAGGTGGCGACGTAATTCTCCGGCAGGCGGCGAGCATCGTCAAAAGAGTTGCCCGCGGTCGCGATATGGTTGCCCGATTCTGCGGCGATACCTTCGCGCTGCTGCTCAACCAAACCACGCTGCACGACGCGCTCCCCATGGCCGAGCGCGTTCGAAAGGCGATCAGCGACACGGAATTCAGCCACGGCACACGGCCGCTTCGCATTTCCGCCAGCGTCGGTATCGCGCAGCTCCGGCCGGATGAAATGCGCGGCGCCATTACGGTTCGCGTCGGTGAAGCGCTTCAAGCCGCCCAACAATCCGGCGGCAACGCGTGCTTCCGCCACGATGGGACGGATTGTCATCCCGTTTCGTCCGCGTTTCAGGCTAAATCCGAACTGGAATCCGAAGGGTCGCTTTCGCTCGCTTCGTTGTGGCGCGACTCGAGTCTGACCAGCAATGCACCAGAAGAAAGCACGACTACTCTTCTGGCACAAAGTCGCATGCCTCAAGAGCCTGGCGACCCAACACTTTCCGGCCGATCGCTCTTCGCAGCAAACTTAACCCGTCGACTGTCTGAATGGAAGCGCGGCGGCGCGAGCGTCTCGGTCGCACTCGTTCGAGTCGACCAAATCGAAGAACTCGTCAGCCGCTACGGTGATAAAGGGCTGGCGTTTCTCCGCCAGGTTATGGGTCGCCTGATGGAAGCCACGACCCGCGACATGGACGAGCGTTGCGAATTCGAAGACGGACTCTTCGCGCTGATTCTGCCCGGCACCGACGAGGCCAACGCCCTCGCGGTCGCCGATCGCATGTGCGCCCAGGTACGCCAGTGCAAGGTCCGCATGGGTAGCGAACTCTGGAATCTCACGGCCAGCATCGGCGTGACCCACTGCACCACGACCACCCGCGTGATGGACATCATTCTCTGCGCCGAAGCCGCGATGCAGGCTGCGGCAGAGCGGGGTGGTGATTCGGTCCGCGTCGGCGACCTAGTGCCCGATCCGGCGGCCACCAAAGCGTAACTGCCGTCCGGTTCCAAGGTAAAACCGCGGCGGCCAGACCTCCGGCCGCCCTTCTGGACAAGAAATTGTAGCTAAATTTTCTGTTTTCGCGATTGTCTCCGATGCGCCAATGTAATTCATTGCTATAACGATTTTGAGATCGGAGTTTTGGGCAGGCGTGACAAAACACGGGAATTCCCAGCATTGTGTCCGTCCGCTCAAACTTCGCCGTTGACACATGTCGTTCGGAACAATTTAATTGCTACCGCACTTGTGCTGTCGTGAAGACCGCACTAAACCGGATTGGGCTTTACGGATTCGTCGGCGGAACGTATTTCCGTTTTGCACAAATAGGATTTTAGATACCAAATCGGCTGCAGCGTGGGACGACTGCACCGTTTGGCGTCAGCCAACATCGATGTTGGCAGCGCGATGCAAGGCTTCGAGCCGGGCCGTATCGCGTGGTATGACGGACGACTCGATATGGAGCACCATGGATGAATGGTAGTGCCGACTGCGACCAGCGCAGTCCTGTGGCCACCGATGAGGAACCTCCCGGCCCTCTGGACCTGTCCTCTTCTATCCTTTCAAACGGTTTGAGGTTTGACGCAGGCGCATCAGTCGATCCCGCAAGCTTCGGTCCTGCGCTCGGCCGTGCATGCACGCCGCCTGTCACGATCGAAGAACCTCCAACGGTCGAAGCGGCATCGAGCAGTCTTGCGTTTTTACGCGCCTCGACCAGCTCCGCCACTCAGGCGTTTCGCGAGCGCCATTTCGCCAACGTATCGAACATTGACTGGTACGACTGGCGGTGGCAATCGCGCCATCGGATTCGCACGCTCGCGCAGCTCGAGCAAATGCTCACGCTTTCCGAAGAGGAACGCGAAGCACTCGTGCAAGGCGGCACCATGCTGCCGGTCGGCATTTCGCCGTATTACATGAGCCTGCTCGATGCGGATGACGCCCGCCAGCCGCTACGCCGCACCGTCGTCCCGACTCTCAACGAATTCGTTCGCACCGAGGGCGAGGCCGACGATCCACTCGGCGAAGATTCGCACAGCCCCGTGCCGGGATTGGTGCATCGCTATCCCGATCGCGTCCTGCTTCTGCCGCTAGATTTCTGCTCGACCTACTGCCGCTACTGCACGCGTTCGCGCGTCGTTGGCCATGGCGAACTCATGCCCCAAGAAAGCCGCCTCAATGCCGCTTTCGATTATCTGCGCCGCACGCCCGAAGTGCGCGATGTCCTCATCTCCGGCGGCGATGCGCTCGCCCTCGGAGATGACAAACTCGATTGGATCCTGCGCCAGCTGCGTTCGATCCCAAACATCGAGTTCGTCCGCATCGGCACCAAAATGCCCGCCGTGCTGCCGCAGCGCATCACGCGCGATTTGGTTCGAATCCTGCGTCGCTATCATCCCATTTGGATGAGCGTCCACTTTATCCATCCCGACGAATGCACTCCCGAAGCCGCTCAGGCTTGCGCACGCCTCGCCGACGCCGGCATCCCGCTCGGCTCGCAAACCGTGTTGCTCAAAGGCGTGAACGACGACGCCGACACGATGCGGCAACTCATGCACAAGCTGCTGCTGATGCGCGTTCGCCCGTACTATTTGTATCAGTGCGACCCGATCAGCGGTTCGTCCCATTTCCGGACGTCAGTCGCCAAAGGGCTAGAAATCATCGACGCCCTACGCGGACACACCACCGGTTACGCTGTCCCAACCTACGTCATCGACGCACCCGGCGGCGGCGGCAAAATCGCGCTGCAACCAAACAGCGTCCTCGGCCGCGACGGCGACTGGCTCCGCCTTCGCAACTACGAAGGCCAAGAATACCGCTACCACGATCCCCTGTAGCCTCCGCTATCGAATTCACCGAACCGCACTCATTTAGCGGGCGACCACGGTCGTTCCAACCGGCATGGACATCGGCCTCACCTACGACCTCCGCACCGATTACCTCGCCGCAGGTTACACCGAAGAGGAAACCGCCGAGTTCGACCAACTCGCCACGATCGAAGCTCTCGAAGCTGCGCTACGCCAACTTGGCCACACGACCGACCGTATCGGCCACGCCAGAAATCTCATCGATCGCCTGGCTAGCGGCGAGCATTGGGACCTCGTTTTCAATATCTGCGAAGGCCTGCGCGGTATAGCCCGGGAAGCCCAAGTGCCAGCCATCCTAGACGTCTACGAAATTCCATACACATTCGCCGACCCCGCTACGCTCTGCCTTTGCCTCGATAAAGCGCTCACCAAAACCGTCCTCCGCGCAGCCGGCATTCCGACGCCCGAATGGCACGTCGTCCGTTCGATGGAAGACGTTGCGAGTTGCAAAGTGGCGTTCCCAGCCATAGCGAAACCCATCGCCGAAGGCACGGGCAAGGGCATCGACGCATCTTCGAAGATTATCGACGCGGTGAGTCTGTCGAACGCGTGCCAACGCCTGCTCGAACGCTTTCAGCAACCCGTGCTCATTGAACAATTCCTCCCCGGCCGCGAGTTTACCGTTGGCGTCACCGGCAATCGCCACAAGGCGCAGGCGATCGGATCGTTAGAGATTGTCCTGCGATCGAATGCCGAGCAACATGTCTACTCGTACGTCAACAAAGAAAACTCGGAACAACTCGTCGATTGCAACCCTGTCCGGGCTGCCAGCGATGTTCTCGTAGCAGAGGCCGAAGCCATCGCCATCGCCGCGTGGCAAGCCGTCGGCGGTCGCGACGCCGGCCGTGTCGACCTCCGCTGTGATGCTGCAGGTCGACCGCAAGTGATGGAAATCAATCCACTCGCCGGGCTGCATCCAACCCACTCCGACTTACCGATGCTGTGGAAAGCTCGCGGCCGCAAATACCTCGAGCTGATTGGCCGCATCGTCAACGAAGCAAGCTCTCGAGTCACCGAGCGCGAACCATCGGCCGGTGCCGCGTCGCAGCTAACGGCACATTAACTCCATGCGTGTCGCTTTTCTTTACAATCGCTCGGCGGACGACCCAGCCCACGCTGCCGAAGACGAGTGTCCTGAGCGGTCGCCGGTTGTAGCCGCTCTCAGCCAGCTCGGGCACAACGTCTTTCCTATCGCTTGCACGCTTGATCTAGAAAAGATTCGCCGCCAGCTACTGAAATTGGCGCCCGAAGTCGTTTTCAACCGTGTCGAGTCCCTCGGCGGCAGCGACAGCATGATGGCCGCGATGACGCTGCTGCTCGACTCGATGCAGTTGCCGTACACGGGCAACACAACTGAAGCACTCGTCGGCACAGCAAGTAAACTCAGGGTGAAACAACGGTTGGTTCAAGCCGATTTGCCGACGCCGATTTGGTTTGATCGAAATGGGGCAAGGGAACTCGGCGGACACTCGTCGAACGCATTGCAATTCAGCGGCTCCTCGAAGTACATCATCAAACCCGACCTGGAACATGCGTCCTTCGCAATCGACAACACTGCAATTGTTGATGTTGCCAGCGACGCCGAGCTTTGCCAACTCATCCGCGAACGCGAGCTTCGTTCCGGTCGTCCCTATTTTGCCGAACAATTAATCGACGGCCGCGAGTTCAATATCTCGATCATGGGCGACCCGCCGCACGTTCTGCCACCCGCTGAAATCGACTTCGCCGCGTTCCCCGCAGGTAAACCTCGTATCGTCAGCCGCGACGCAAAGTGGAACGAGACATCCTTCGAATACCATAACACGCCGCGACGCTTCGAATTTCCCCCGTCCGATCGGAACTTGATCGACCAGCTAACTAAGCTAACGCTCGATTGCTGGCGGCTGTTTCACCTGACCGGTTATGCCCGCGTAGATTTCCGCATCGATCCCCAGGGCCAGCCCTGGATATTGGAGATCAACACCAACCCTTGTATCTCGCCAGATGCCGGATTTGCCGCTGCACTTGCACGCGCAGGGTTCGAATACGAAGCTGGACTACAAGAGATTTTGAACTGCGCTGTTTCTCGCCGCGCAAGCAAAGTCGACGCGCCTAATAACGGCCGCCCATCGTGCGAACGAAATCCCGCTCCCGTACATGCACGTCGAGCCACCCATGCCTGAATTGCCGACTGAATTCGTGCCTTCGCCGCAAACGACTGCCTCGGATTGGCATTTCCGACTCACGCTTCGCAATTCCGACCGTGAGGCCGTGCGTTCGATCGTTGCGCGCACGGGTTTCTTCCGTCCCGATGAAGTCGATGTGGCCGTCGAACTTGTCGATGAACGTCTCAGTCGTGGCCCCGCATCAGGTTACTACTTCGTGTTTGCAGAGTTCGATCACCGCGTCTGCGGCTACGCTTGCTACGGACCGATCGCCTGCACGGTCGCAAGTTTCGATCTCTATTGGATCGCAGTTGATCCGGACTGGCAGGGCCGGGGCCTTGGCGGCGCCTTAATAGAGGCCGCAAAATCGCAAATCGGGGCCGCCGGCGGCCTCCGCATCTACGTCGACACCTCCGGGCAACCAAAATACGCTCCCACTCGCAGCTTCTACGAACGTTACGGTTTTCGCTGCGAAGCGCGGCTGGTAGACTTCTATGCACCGGGCGATGACCGCATAATCTACACCAAGATTATCGCCGCCCCGCGCGGCCAATCTTAGATACGACCAAAGTTGTCGTGACTCTTGTCCGTTCAACGCAGCACGCGCAACAGCGCAAAGTTTGCCAGAATTCTGAAACTTCCAAAGCACGACAACGCAATATGCAAAAGACACTTGACGAAAAACTGGCCCGAATCATCGCCGACCCTAGCTGCAACGACTTCATCCTCGCCGACGCCAAAGACGCCGACATGGCTTACGGCTTGGCCGCCCCGGGTCTTAAGCCCCATCCCGCGGACGATAAGTCTCCGTTCAAAAGCATCCAGGATTACCGCGCGAACATCCGAGCCGTCGTCCAGCAAGGTCTCGTCGATATCATGCTGATGAGCGTCAGCACGAGCGACGTCCTTACGTTTCGCGAACGACTCTTCGAACACAGCCGCATCACTCCAGCCATTCGATCCAACGACACGAGTTGCCTCTGGCTCTACGGCACTTCGGCCGCCTATTGCAGCCAGCCTTCTCGCCCCTTCCGCACGGCAATCATCGACGAAGCGATTGGCGCGAATGCCAACGGCCTGATCGCCGCTGGTCAGCCGCAGTTAAACCTGGGCCTCTACTCCATCACGCTTAATAACGACGTCAAGCTGGACCACGCAGCCCACACTGCCTTTCGCGCATTCCGCGAAGAGGCGTGGCGCAAGGGCTTCCGCTATTTCCTAGAAGTCTTTCCGCCGAATGCTCCCGTGAACCCGATTAAAGATGTGCCACGCTTCGTAAACGACAGCATCGTTCGGATGCTCGCCGGCGCCGGCGTCGCCACTCGCCCGCTGTTCTTGAAAATCCCGTAC
>DATBAY010000457.1:0-5965 GCA_036271295.1 Lacipirellulaceae bacterium
TTGGGATTGGCGGCCAGAAGTTTCTGGCAGAGTGCGACGAGTTCACTCTCATCGACTGCCGCGATGCCCAGTGTTTGCAGCGCGGCAGTCGCATCGATCCGTTTTTCCAGCATCGTCTGAAAAACCTCACGAGCGCGAGTGCTCGGCACTTCGCCAGATTTTACCTTCCGAATCAATTCCGCCAGCGAGCCGCTTGTCACTGGCAAAGACTCAATAGTACTGTTGGACTCTTTCAACGTTCGCAGCAAGTCTTGCGTCACCCAATTTGCGGCCGCCTTCGCGTCGCCACTCGCTTGGGCGACGTCCAAGAAGTACGCCACCACCGGGCGGCCCTGATTAATCAGCACATCTGCGTCATATGCCGACAGGCCTGAATCCGTCTCAAGTCGTCCACGCAGCGCCGCCGGAAGTTCGCCAAGCGACTGCCGAACCGCATCCACCTCTTTCGAGCTCGTCGTCACCGGCGCTAAATCCGGATCGGGGAAATAGCGATAGTCGCTAGACTCCTCTTTGCTTCGCTGGCCACGTGTGACACCCGCCACATCATCCCATCCGCGCGTTTGCTTAGGCGCGTCGCCCAGCTTGCGACGCGTCTCGTGCCATTCGCGCCATTGCCGACCGGCCTCATATTCGAGCGCTCTCTCAACCGCCCGAAAACTGTTCATGTTCTTGATTTCAATGATCGGCGTCGCGACTCTGCCTTCCTTCGCATCAATATGCAGATTGATGTTCGCGTCGACGCGCAAGCTCCCTTCCTGCATATTGCAATCGGAAACGCCAATGTACGTGAGCAGCAGCTTCAGTTCGTTGAGAAATGCCTTCGCTTCAAGAGGGCTACGCATGTCTGGCTCAGACACGATCTCCAAGAGCGGCGTCCCCGTGCGATTCAAGTCAATGAGGCTATCCCCTTTCCCCGCGACCTCATCGTGCAAACTCTTGCCGGCATCTTCTTCCAAGTGCGCCCGTAAAATCCGGACTCGCTTCGCTTCAAACCCGCCCTTCGGATCGCTGATGTCCAAGTACCCATGCTGCGACATCGGCAAATCATATTGGCTGATCTGATAATTCTTCGGCAGATCTGGATAGTAGTACTGCTTCCGGTCCCACTTCGTGTAAACCGGAATCTCACAGTTTAGCGCAATCGCCGTCTTGAGCGCAAGCTGAAACGCGCTCCGATTCATCACCGGCAACGTACCAGGCAGCCCTATGCACACCGGGCACGTTTGTGTGTTCGGCTCCGCACCGAATTTCGTGCTACATCCACAGAACAACTTGCTCGCCGTGGCAAGCTGCACGTGAACTTCGAGGCCGACGATTGTGGCGTAATCGCTCATGCGAATTATTCGGAATGATTTACCACAGAGTGCACAGAGAACACGGAGGGCGGACTAATTTGCAATTCTGGTGATGCCATTCTTTAGCAGTTCGACGTCGAAGTTAATTAATAAGCCGATCTTCTTGCCACTCAATTTCAGATAACTCAGTAGTTGTGCTTTGTGGATTGGAGCGACTCCGTCAACCGACTTTAGTTCGACAATGACGGTTTCGGCAACGAGCAAATCTATTCTATATCGAACCTCGATTATGGCTTCCTCGTACCTCACAGGAAGAGGGACTTGGTTGCAGACAGTCAAACCTCGATTTAGCGCTCATACATCAAACATGCTTCGTACGCCGACTCCAGCAATCCAGGCTCAAGTGCGCTGTGGACTTTGATCGCCGCACTAATGATCTCGCTCGTTATCTCATTGACTTCCGTTAAACAATTCTTGTTTCACGGGATCCATTTCTTTTTCTCTGTGACCTCCGTGCCCTCTGTGGTGAATACCTTTTCCGCCAGTTTCAAAGCTTCGCACGCTCCTTACGCCAGTCAGTCGCCTGCTCGAACATGCGTGCCCCGCGGAGCAAGCGTTCCTCTTCAAGTGCCGGCGCCTGCAGTTGTAACCCGATCGGCAGTCCCCCGTTCGACCGGCCACAGGGAAGACATAGTCCTGGAATCCCTGCGAGATTCGCGCTCACCGTGTAGATGTCGACAAGGTACATTGCTAGAGGATCGCCCGACATTTGCCCGATTTTGAACGCGGGTGAAGGCGTGATCGGCCCAGCGATCAAGTCGACTTTCCCAAACGCGTCATCAAAGTCCTTGCGAATGAGTCGTCGGACCTTGAGCGCCTTAACATAATACGCATCGTAGTAGCCCGCGCTCAACGCATAGGTACCGAGCATGATGCGGCGTTTGACTTCAGGCCCAAAGCCTTCCGCGCGTGTTCGGCGATACATTCGCACCAGTGCCGAATCCAGATGTGCGAGCCCCGCCTTGTCGCCGGCCGTTTCCAACCGTTTGCGATCAGCCGCCAGCTCGGCGAGCATCTCTTTCTCGTCCGTCCGATATCCAAAATGAACGCCGTCGTATCGCGCTAAATTACTCGAAGCTTCGCTTGGCGCAATCACATAATAAGTCGCCACCGCATACTTGCTGTGCGGCAGTGAAATCTCGTGCAGAGTCGCTCCCAACGATTTATAAACTTCGAGCGCCGAGCGCACGGCCGACTCGACTTCTTGATCCAACCCCTCTCCGAAATGCTCACGGACCCAGCCAATTCTCAAATTCGCAAGCGGCTTGTTCACGCTTTGCGAATACGCGGGAACCGGCACGTTGAGCGAAGTCGTATCGCGCGGGTCATGCCCCGCAATCGATTCGAGCAGTAGCGCCGCGTCCTCGACCGATTGACCAAACGGCCCGATCTGATCGAGGCTGCTCGCAAATGCCACCAATCCGAACCGGCTCACTCGTCCATAGGTCGGCTTCATCCCTACCACGCCGCATAAGCCGGCCGGCTGCCGAATCGAACCGCCGGTATCTGTGCCGATCGCCAGCGGCGCCATCCCCGCCGCAACTGCCGCCGCGGAACCGCCGCTCGAACCGCCCGGCGACCGTTCCAAATCCCACGGATTCCGCGTCACCTTGAAGGCCGAGTTTTCGGTCGACCCACCCATCGCGAACTCATCCATGTTCGTGCGACCGACGAGGACCCCATCCGCCTGTCGCAGCTTTCCGATCACCGTCGCATCATAGGGCGGTCGAAAACTAGCGAGCATCCGCGAAGCGCAAGTCGTCGTTTTGCCGCGCTCACACAAAATGTCTTTCACCGCGATCGGCAGCCCCGCCAAGCGCCCCACGGGCTGTTTCATCGCGCGCCGTTCATCAATTTCCGAAGCCAAATTGAGCGCCGCGTCACCGTCCACGCTCAAAAACGCGTTCACGCGCTCATCAACCGACCGAATTCGATCCAGATACGACTGCGTGAGCTCGACCGAAGAAAGCGCACCCGATTCGAGGCTCACCAGGTGTTCGCTTGCAGAAAGGTCGAATAGAGACATAGCGCACAACACGCAAGGAATGGCCACCGCCCGTAACAGTGCTCTGTTTTAACCGCGGCGCGACCACTGGCAAAGCCAGTTGAGTGCGAAGAATGCAAGTTCTTATTCGCCCAACACCGCCGGCACCAGATACCCGCGACCGTCCGCATGCGGCGCGTTGCTCAGTGCATCGTCGCGACTAAGGCTCGGGGCGACTTCATCAGCCCGGAAGACGTTCGTCACCTCAATGGCATGCGCCATTGGCTCGATCCCGTCGGTATTCACTTCTCCCAGCGAATTGACGTAACCAACGATGCTGGCCAACTCGGTCGTCATCGTGGCCAACTCATCATCCGTGAGCCGTAGCCGGCTAAGCAGTGCGACTTTCTCGATCTCAGCGCGCGATAAACTCATGGAATCGCAGCCGTCGGTTTCTCGCAGACAAAGCCCCAGCAAATTCGCCGGGCAAAACTACTTCTTTTTGCCGGCAGTTGCGGCAGCAGGATTATGCGGCACTTTGAACGGTGCTGCCCGCACGACCTTGGTCACACCGCCGCTGCGAATGCACTGCACGCATACCAGTACGGCCTTGTGATTGCCAGTCTGCGTCATCACCTTCACGCGCTGCAGATTCGGCTTGAACTGACGGCGGCTGATGCCCGTGATCTTCGTACCGACGCCGCCCAAATACTTTTTCTTACCGCGCGTCGTTACCTTGTTGCCAAGTTGGGCGCCCTTGCCGCACACACTGCATTGCCGAGCCATTGCTCACCTCAAATCCACAAAAGCCGATATTCTTGCCGGAGTAGAGAATCCACAAGTATAGCGAATTCCGCTCGCCTGACAACCGCCAAAAGCACTGGTTGACCGGGGCGAAAGTCGCCTATTTCAACTGAATTCGCGTCGGCATCGAAGGATCATTCAGCACGACCTGCGCCCCGCGTAATTGCCAGCACCTCGTCATCAACTCTGCCGTTGGTTGCAAGCGCTTCCCCGGCGTGAATCGTCGCCTTCCCGTTCCAATCCGTGAAATTCCCGCCCGCCTCCTCGATAATGGTTTGCAACGGGGCCGCATCCCAAAGGTTCACCACAGGATCGATCATTACCTCAGCCCGGCCGGTGGCGACCATGAGATATCCATAACCGTCGCCCCAGGTGCGAGCCAATCGAGCGGCGCGCTGAAGCTTAATGAACGTTTCCAGTGCATCCGGCTCACGATGCGTCGTAAAGCTCGCCACTTCGGTAGTCAGAAGCAGGCTCTCACTCAAGCGAGTCACCGTCGAAACCCGCGTCGGCGTGGCCTTTGCGTTCGACTTCGGCTGATACCAACATCCTACGTCCACGGCTGCATGAACCATTTCGTCCGTAGCCGGTGCATGAATCACGCCAATCAGCGGTTCGCCGTCGCGCAGGACAGCAATCAACGTCGTATATAATGGCACGCCATGAATAAACGACTTGGTGCCGTCGATCGGATCCAAAATCCACTGATAACTAGAGTTGCCGTCGGTTTCGCCGAACTCCTCGCCGAGTATCCCGTCCTGGCAGAATTTCGATTCAATGCGACTCCGTAGCAACTCTTCGGCCGAGCGATCCGCGATCGTTACCGGCGAACTGTCCGCTTTCCGATCGACTTGCAAATTGGCTTGGCGAAAATATCGGAGCGTCACATCGCCCGCCTCACGCGCAATTTCCGCAGCGAAAAAGAACCGCTCCGCAATGTCTTTCGGTGCATCTGCCATTTGAATTTCGACTCGCCTTGGACCAAAAAGTTCCCCCCGGAAAGTCGCGATTCTGACGCTTTCCCCAGCCTTACCGCCGTCGCCTTCGGGCGTTTTCCCATCTGGCGACCTTGCCGGGCCCCTAAACCCTCACTAAACTCCGCCGCCCGGCAACCGCACGTAACCGCCTAAGTGGCCGTAGCTTACCGGCGTTTCCGCAATTCCGAAAGCTACGCCAGACGGCCGTCCCATGCGGCCGCCCCCAAACGGCACTGCCGGCATTATCCGCACCGCGGGCCGATCGTGTTCTAACCACTGGCCCGCCACGGATTTAGCTTGAATCGGAATACGGTGCTTTTAGAATGGAACTAGAGGCGCCGGATTCCCCGTCCCTGTGACCGCCACCGCGGTCCATCGGAGGAATTGATGCGAAGTTCACTCGTCGGTGCCTTGTTGGGAGCAAGTCTGGTGATCGGGGCTTTGGCTGGTCGCGGTTCCTCCGCCCCTGCCGATAACCCGCCGATCGATATGTCGGCCCACGCCGGCAGCGAATTGTTCACCACGGTGACGCCTACCGAAGGCGCGCTCACCGTCACAGTGATCGATCCGCGGCAGCGCGTGATGGCCGTCTATCATGTGGATCGCAGCTCCGGCGAAATTACGCCGAAGAGCATCCGCAATATCAGCTGGGACTTGCAGATGATCGAATACAACAGCGGCAAACCTTTGCCGCAAGATGTCCGCAACGGTCTCAAGCATTAGCCGTCGCGCCGCTGCGAGTTTCTCGCGTGGCCCGATCGCTTCTGCAAGGCAGCGGGCAAGGGCAGCGCGAGGAATTCGATGGCACAAAAGTTCACTGGCCTGGACGATGCAGCAGATCAGCT
>DATBAY010000458.1:0-7117 GCA_036271295.1 Lacipirellulaceae bacterium
AGCGGACGAATCGGCGGCCCATTCGGCAGGTGCCGAGATGAGAACCATACTGCCGCATTTTGGGCAGGCGAGGATTTGGCCGACGGCTTCGGGGCTGCGCACCTTGAGCCGTGAGCGGCAGGTTTCGCAGGTGACGCGGAAGGGTTCCAAAGTTGGGGCGGCGCGAAAGTGAATGCAAAGAGTCCGAATTCTTGCGAATTCAGCTACGTCGAAATTCGACTTTGAGAGGCAAGAATATTGCTTCTTCTATCATACCACGGTGAAGAAGTTGAGATTTCAGGGCTTAATTAGACGGAACGCTTCGGGGAGCTCGTTGTGGCGTACTTTGGCTTTGGACCGTGTGGTGATGACGATTTGTTCGGTTTTGTCGGGCTTTTGCTCGATGATGTAGACGAGTTTTTGCCGCGCGTCGTGCGTGCCAGGGGATGTTTTGTCGGGGTTCGCGAGGTGAAGGATTTCGACCAGAATTTCTTCGGCGTGTTTGTCGGACAGATCGATGCCGAACGATTGGTTTTTGGTGATGCCATCGGCTTGCAGGTCGGGACCGCGGATGATGATCGGCGCGGCGATATCTTGTGACAACTGATCGAGCGCGGATTCGAGCGTGTCTTTGGTGAATTTTAGCGACGTCACCTTCGCTAAGCGTTCTTTGATCGATTGGGGCGTGCTAGTGGTCGTCGTCGCGACGGAGGCGGGCGATTCGGCCGCGCCCTCGGGTTCGTCAAGCGTCAGCTCCGTCGCCAGCAGCAGATTGTGGCCGGCGGCGGGTGGCAAGTAGCAGCGAAGTATAAAGCGGTTTGATTCAAGCCCCGTGCGCGTGTACTTCGCCAATTTGGCGACCATCGCGGGGAAGCGATCGATGATCTTTTGGCCGTACGGTTGGGGTTGGAGCGACTTGATGTAGGCTCGCAACCTGGCGGGAATCTCGGCCACGCGTTTTGCGAAAATTCGGGACGCTTTTTCAGGAGGCGTGTCGAGTGTCGGGCTGGCGGTGAGTTCGAGGAAGAAGTTTTCGCCCCAGTTCAAACTCACGGCAGCGGCGCTGAGCTCGTCGCCGAGAAACCAGAAAAGTGGATTGCGGAGACGTGAGGCTTCGCCGCTGAAGAGGTTCTGGCCTTCGGCAAACAGGGAGTTAGGAGCAAAAACTACGGTCACCTGGCGGTCGGCGTCGGTGGCGGCGATCAGGCGTTCGACGTCGCGCCGTAGCGGCGGAGTTTGGCCGCCGAGGTCGATGATGTCTTCAATCGACTCTTCGGGTGCGGCGACGAGGACCTTGTCGACTGTAGCGGCTGGCAAAAAGTAGGCCACGCCGTTCGAGAGGGTGTATTTTTTGCCTTCGTGGTCTTTGCCAGTTGCGTCCTTTAGCTTCGCAAGCAGCGCATCGCGCGGGATTGGCCGGGCCGCGTGGACGACGTAAGTAAGCGACCATGCGCCTGCGCTCGAAATTTGGCAGCCGACGACGAGATGATCGATTTCGTTGATCGGGATCGTCGTAACGTGCTCGACGGTTTCGATTGCCTGAGCGCCGAGTGGGCCGAGTGCTGTGCGGATTTTTTCGGCGTCGGGCCGTTTCAACAAATCGGCGGGGCGCAGTGCAATGATGATTTGAGCGCCCGGCGATAGGTAAGCAAGATCTAACGGCGGACCGTGGGTGGGTGAAACCCACAACGATTTTCCGTCGTCATCGACAATTGTCGGCTCATTGGCGGCCGGTGCCGTGGGCGGGGCATGTTTGGGAGAATCAGGATTCGCGGTTGGCGCGAGGGGCGGCGCATCCAGCTGAGCCACTTGCGGTGACGACCCAGCAGGCGCCACTGGAACCAGGTCTGGTGTCGTGCCGAGCAGAAACCTGGCGGCGATCGCTAGCAATGCGAGGCAGAGGATCGCCGACAGCGTCGGAATCAGGCAGCGACGTGACGTCGGCGATGGCGTTGCCGGTGGCAGCGCTGGCTGGCGCACGGCAGTTGCTTGGCGTGCTGGAGTGGGATGGCGACCTGGCGGCGTCATTTGTGTCTTATCGCGCGGTGGAAGTCTGCATGCCAGTCTAGCGGAACTTGAACTGGGGTGGCCAGCGTCGCCGCCGGCTTGTTCGGGCGGTTGTTGCCGCCTATGATCCGCAGCATAGTGAAGTAAGTGAAGCCATCCATCCTTGACGATCGAAATTATGCGTCCTTCTGAAGCGACCAAAAAATACTTTGAGCGGGCTGCGGATCAATTGAATCTTGCCGAAAGCATGCGCACGCATCTTGTTACGCCGCGACGTGAGCTGCAGGTGCAGATTCCCGTAGAAATGGACGACGGCACGCTGCGAACGTTCATCGGCTATCGCGTGCAGCACAATCGGGCGCGCGGGCCGATGAAAGGCGGATTGCGGTATCACCCCGAAGTGGACCTCGATGAAGTCCGTAGTTTGGCTTCGCTGATGACATGGAAGACGGCGGTAGTCGACATCCCGTTTGGCGGCGCGAAGGGCGGGATTGCGATCGACGTGTCGAAACTCAGCGTCCGCGAGCTGGACCGCATTACGCGGAAGTTCATCGATGAGATTCATGAAATGATCGGGCCGGATACGGATATTCCGGCACCTGACATGGGGACAGATCATCGAGTGATGGCGTGGATTATGGACCAGTACGATAAGTACCACGGTTTCAACCCGGGCGTGGTGACCGGAAAGCCGGTGGAGTACTACGGCATCCCGGGACGCGAGGAAGCGACGGGCCGCGGCGTGGGGTTGCTGACGCTGAAATTGCTGGGGAGGCTGGGGCAGAAAATCGCCGGGGCGCGAATTGCGATTCAGGGGTTTGGAAACGTCGGAACCCACACAGCGAAATTTTTGTCGGAAGCCGAATGTAAGATTGTTGCGATCAGCGATGCAACCGGCGGGTATCATCGCGCGGATGGCATCAATGTGCCCGCGGCCTTGCGTTACACGCTCGAGCATGAACGCGTGTTGGCTGGTTTTCCGGACGCCGACCGGATAACGAATGAACAACTCTTGGGGATGGAGGTTGATGTGCTGATTCCGGCAGCGCTGGGTGGCGTTATTTCGGGTGGGAATGCCGGGGGAATCAAGGCGCCGATCGTGGTCGAAGCGGCGAATGCGCCCATTTCACCCGAGGCAGATGACGTGCTTGATAAGAAGGGTGTCATCGTACTGCCAGATATTTTGGCGAATGCGGGCGGCGTGACGGTGAGCTATTTCGAATGGGTGCAAAACCGTCAGTACTACCAGTGGAGTCTCGATCGGGTGCGGCAGGAACTCGACAAGACGCTGAACAATGCGTTCGAGCAAACTTGGACACAGGCGAAGGAGCGCAAAGTTTCGCTACGTACGGCAGCGTTTATGCTTGGGATTGAACGCGTGGCACGCGCAGCGACTTTGAGCGGGATTTGTTGAGGCCACGACACCGGCTAATTCGTAAGCGGCTGTTAATTCGCGACGGAGTGGACTTCGGACGCGATTTCTTGCAGCACGGCGGCGGCATGCTGGACCTGTTCACGCGAAACATCGAGATGCGTTACCGCGCGAATCCGCTGAGGGGCGGTCGTGTTCATCAGGATTTTTTCGTCGCGTAAGCGAGCGACGAATGCGGCCGCGGTGCCGAGTTCCGGATCGATTTCGAAAATGACAATGTTGGTATCGATGATTTCTGGATCGAGCCGCAAGCCGGGGGAAGAGCGGACTGCTTCGGCGATAATGCGGGCGTGAGCATGGTCCTCGGTGAGGCGATCGATGTTATGATCGAGTGCGTAGAGCGCGCCGGCTGCGACGATGCCGGCTTGACGCCAGCCGCCGCCGAGCGCTTTGCGATGTCGGCGAGCTTGGTGAATGAGATCGGCGGGGCCGCAGAGCGCGGATCCGATCGGTGCGCCGAGGCCTTTTGAGAAGCAGACGCTAACGGTATCGAAGTGGCTGGACCAGTCGGCGGCGGAGATGCCTGTCGCAACGACGGCGTTGAAAAGGCGGGCACCATCAAGGTGACGTGCCAGGCCATTCTCGGCCGCCCAACCGCAGATTTCGGCGACCGAGTCGTAGGGCTGGATGCGGCCGGCGCCGCGGTTGTGCGTGTTTTCAAGGCAAACGAGGCGAGTGCGAGTGTAGTGAACGTTATCTGGGTGAATTCGGTCTAGCAATTGTTCGACTTGAAGCACGCCGTGGTCGCCTTCGATCGGTTGCGTGGCGATGCCAAAAAACTGGGCGTAGGCTCCCTGCTCGTAGCAAAAAATATGGCAATTTGCTTCGCACAAGAATTCATCGCCAGGCTGACAGTGAACGCGAACGCCCAGTTGGTTGCCCATCGTGCCGGAGGGAACGAAGAGGGCCGATTCTTTGCCGAGCAAGGCAGCGGTTTGTTCTTCGAGTCGGCAGACGGTCGGATCTTCGCCGAAGACATCGTCCCCCAAATCGGCGGCGGCCATCGCGGCGCGCATTTCGCGCGAAGGACGTGTAACCGTGTCGCTGCGAAGGTCGATCGGCAGTTTCATTTCGGGTTTTCTTTTGCGTTGTTTGTGGCGAGAATGGACGCCTCGGACATTATCGCGGCAAATAACGTACGATGCCAGGGCGGTGTGCAGAAGGCGCGATTCGCCCGATAAATTGTATGGCACTTAAGATCCAACAAATCGACACGCGGGATGGTGCGGCGGATGCCGCAATTGCGGCGCTGCGCGCGAAGCTGGCACCGAGCGGGAATGTGGTCAGCGAAGCGGGTCGCAAGAAAACGCTTGAAGTGTTCGGCGAGCCGCTATCGCCTGCGGCGGTGGTAGAAAGGATTTGTGCGGATGTAAAAACCGATGGACTTGCGGCTGTTTTGCGCTATTCGAAACAATTAGATGGGGCGGAACTTACTGGCGCGATGCTACGTGTGCCGGAGGCGGATATCGCGGCTGCGCATGCGAACGCGTCGAGCGAGTTTTTGGGAACGATTCGCCGCATTCGAGAGAACATTCTGCGATTTCAAACGGCGATACTGCATCACGATGTGGAAATTGCAGGTCCGCATGGCAGCAAGCTGCGACAGCGATATTTGCCGCTCGAGCGTGTGGGGATTTGCGTGCCGGGTGGCGCGGCCGCGTATCCTTCCACTGTGTTGATGACGGCGGTGCCGGCGCAGGCGGCGGGTGTGAAGGAGATTGTGGTCGTGTCGCCGCCGACAGCGAACGGGGCGTACAACGCGGATGTGCTGACGACTTGCCACGAGCTTGGGATTCGCGAAGTTTATCGAGTTGGTGGCGCACAGGCGGTCGCGGCGCTGGCGTATGGGGTTGAAGGTCTCGAAGGCGGACCGCTGGTGAAGGTCGATAAGATTGTGGGGCCGGGCAATCAGTTCGTTGCACTCGCAAAAAAACTTGTGTTCGGGGACGTGGATATTGATTCGATCGCGGGGCCAAGCGAAGTGGTGGTGATTGCGGACGAAAGCACGCGGCCTGAGTTTGCGGCGGCCGACCTGATCGCACAGGCCGAACATGCGCCGGGATCGAGTGTCCTTATTACTTGGAGCGAGGAAACGCTACGCGCGGTAGCGACGGCGATGGATAAGCAGTCTGCCGCCACATCGCGCTCCGAGGTAGCTAGACAATCTCTCGAAGCTTACGGCGCGTTAATTCTGGTGCGCGGCCGCGACGAAGCGGCGGAATTGGCAAATACACTAGCGACGGAACACTTGCATATTGCGTGTAAAGAGCCAGAGGAAATGCTCGGAAAGATACGCAACGCGGGAGCGGTTTTCTTGGGGCCGTTCAGTCCCGTGGCGCTGGGGGATTACGTGGCGGGGCCGTCGCACGTGTTGCCAACGGGTGCAACGGCGCGATTTGCAAGTGGGTTATCGTCCAACGATTTCTTGCGATCGAATAGCGTGATTCAGTTTTCGCGCGAGGGATTGAACGCGGTGGCCGATGATGCGATGCATATGGCAAAGCGGGAAGGGTTGGCCGCGCACGGTTTCAGTGTCCAAATTCGTACGAGTAAGTGACGCAAGACGATACAAAACTTGCGCAGCAAATAGGGCCGGGTTGTGTCCTCCGAATACGCGGTGATGTTTTTGACGTCGATGACTTGCTTTCTCGAGTGACCTTTCGCGCTTGTCACATTTCGCGCAAGGGAAAGCCAAGGTTCGGCCCAACTTCCAAGATTGCTAATGCAACGTGGTTTAACGTTGTGGTAAGTGAATCTGGACTAGATAATTTGCAAGAGCAGATCAATGACGCCGAGATTTTTATGAATGCACACAGCGGCAATCTGCAATATTCCCGGTCATACGCGGGTGTAACCGGCGCTGAGCTGGACTTTTCGGTTAGACGCCGAGATGTAGTCGTTCAAAATGAGTACTTGCCTGCATCATTGATTCGACTTGCAGGCAAGTACGGGCTCGCGATAAATATTTCTCAATATCCCAACGGCAGTGACATTTAATGCCATCAGTTCGTCCTAACATTGCCGAGATGACAGGCTACACCCCCGGCGAGCAGCCGCAGGGGATCGAGAAGCTAATCAAGCTCAATACGAATGAGAATCCGTTTTCGTGTTCGCCGAAGGTGAAGGCGGCGATTGGCCGAGTGATTCAGGCGGGTTTGCAGAAGTACCCGGACCCGATGGCGACGGCGTTTCGACAGCGAGCCGCGGAACTGTATGGCGTCGAGCCGGATTGGATTCTTTGCGGCAACGGCAGCGACGATATTCTCACGATCGTCACGCGGGCGTTTGTCGGTACGAGCGATATGATTCGTTTCGCGAATCCAAGTTATTTGCTTTATCGCACGCTGGCGGAAATTCAGGGCGCCGCGTGCGATATCGTGAATTTTAACGCCGATTGGTCGCTGCCGGACGAATTTGGGCAGGGAAATGATTGGTTGCGGCTCGTTTATTTGGCGAATCCAAACAGCCCCTCGGGAACGATCATTCCGCCAGAGCGCGTTGCCGAATTGGCTGAATCGCTCCCCTGCCCTTTGCTGGTGGATGAGGCGTACGCCGATTTCGCCGAGGAGAATTGTATTTCGCTGGTTGCCGCCAACGAAAAGATCATGGTGTCACGCACATTGAGCAAATCTTATGCGCTGGCGGGATTGCGATTTGGATATTTCATCGCGCAGCCGCAGGTGATTCGCGAGTTGATCA